>JAIROC010000597.1 GCA_031257735.1 Bacteroidales bacterium
AATTGAAAATAAAAAGCCCCCGTCGAAGTCGAGGGCAACTTAATGTTTTCACAACGGAATAATCCTTATTGTGACTTGATTGCTGGGCAAAGGTAAGAAAAGTTTTTGAAATAACAAAAAATGCCAAAAATAAAATATAATATAAAATAACTTAAAAAAAATGACTATGAAAAAAGTATTGGGATTAGACCTGGGAACGAATAGCATCGGGTGGGCGGTGGTTTCACAGAATGAAAAGGGTGCTTTTACAGCAATTGATGGTTCGGGAAGCCGCATTATTCCGATGAGCCAAGATGTTTTGGGAAATTTTGATGCCGGAGATTCGATTTCCCAGACTGCTGAAAGAACCGGATTTCGCGGGACAAGGAGATTGCGCGAACGGCATTTGCTCCGGCGCGAACGTCTGCATCGAGTGTTGCACTTGTTGGGATTTCTTCCCGAGCATTATGAGCATTACATTGATTTTGAAAAGCATTATGGCAAGTTTGTACAAGACACCGAGCCAAAGTTGCCCTGGAGAAAAACAGCAGATGGCAAGTTGGAGTTTTTATTTCAAAGATCTTTCAACGAAATGATAGCAGATTTTAGAACGAATCAGCCTCAATTGTTTTACAGAAAGCCAAATGGCGAAGAGACCAAAATACCTTATGACTGGACGATTTACTACTTGCGTAAAAAAGCATTACAACAAAAAATAGAAAAAGAAGAACTGGCATGGATTCTTTTGAACTTTAACCAGAAGCGTGGATACTATCAGCTACGTGGAGAAGAGGAAGAGGAAAATCCTAATAAATTAGTGGAATATCATTCGTTAAAAATCGTTGATGTGGTGGCCGACGAAAAGCCCAACAGCAAAGGAGAAACATGGTATTCACTGAATTTAGAGAATGGGTGGATTTATCGTCGTTCCAGTAAAACCCCTTTGTATGATTGGAAAGATAAAGTTCGAGATTTCATTGTTACTACGGATTTGAATGATGATGGTACTGTAAAAACGGATAAAAAAGGCAATGAAAAACGTTCGTTTCGCGCACCAGGTGAAGAAGACTGGACTTTGTTGAAAAAGAAAACAGAGGCAGATGTTGAAAGTAGTAAAAAAACAATCGGCACATACATTTATGACATCTTACTACAGAACCCAAGCCAAAAAATACGCGGAAAATTAGTTCGCACTATTGAACGCAAATTTTACAAAGAAGAATTGGAAAAAATTCTTGAAAAACAAAAAGAATTTCACGTAGCGTTAAGAGATGATGACAACTATCAAAAGTGTGTGTTAGACCTATACCCGCATAACGAGGAGCACAGGAATATGCTTCAACATGGGGATTTCACCAAATTGTTTTTAAATGACATTATTTTTTATCAACGTCCACTAAAAAGTAAGAAATCGCTAATTAGTAATTGTCCTTATGAATATCATACTTTCAAAAACGAAACGGGCACTACGGAAAAATCGCCGGTTAAATGTATTGCAAAATCACATCCGCTATACCAGGAATTTCGCTTGTGGCAGTTTATTCATAACCTCAGAATTTATGAACGGGAAAAGAATATTGATGGGAAATTATGCACAGATGTAGATGTTACCGTTGAGTTTATTCCGACTGTTGAGGAAAGGGTAAAATTATTTGATTGGCTAAACGAGCGAAAAGACATTGAACAAGACACATTGTTGCAATCCTATTTTAAAATAAAGAAAAAAAACAGAACAGACGATCATTTACCCTATCGCTGGAAATATGTGGAGGACAAAAAATATCCCTGTAATGAAACACACGCTTTGATATTAAGTCGATTGACCAAGCTTGGCATTCCCAGGAATTTTCTTGATAAAGAAAAGGAATTTGCCTTGTGGCACATTCTTTATTCAGTAAACGATAAGGAAGAAGTAGGAAAAGCATTAAAAACATTTGCAAAAAAGAATAATTTAGATGATGGCTTTGTCGAAGCGTTCGCAAAATTTCCACCTTTTACAAAAAATTATGGTGCGTACTCTGCCAAAGCGATAAAAAAGTTGTTGCCGCTAATGCGCATGGGAAAATATTGGGACGAAAGCGCTATTGCGACAGATACGAAAAAACGTATTCATGCCATCTGTGAGCGATTAAAAGACCTTAATCATGATGAAAAGAAAATTGAAGATATATCAGACGATGATATATCAAAAGGAGTACTGAAAAGTTTCCTTAACGTTGAAAATCCTTACATGGGATTGAATACCTATCAGGCATGTTATGCTGTTTACGGTCGTCATTCGGAGGCAAACGATATAGCAAAATGGGGCACCCCGCAAGATATTGATGAGTATCTGAAAGAATTTAAACAACACTCGTTACGTAATCCCATAGTTGAACAGGTCATATTGGAAACACTACGAGTTGTTCGGGACCTCTGGAAAAAATATGGAGATTTGTCAGAAATCCATATCGAGTTAGGGCGGGAGATGAAAAACCCTGCTGATGAACGCGCTAAAATGACAACTAAAATATCGGAAAACGAAAACACCAATCTCCGCATTAAAGCTTTGCTAATGGAATTAAAAAATCATGCAGATGTGGAAAATGTGCGTCCCTACTCACCCAGTCAACAGGAGATTTTAAAACTATACGAAGAAGGCGTTTTAAATTCCGTTTCCGAAATCCCTGATGATATTATCAAAATTGCCAAATCGAGCCAACCAACGCAATCGGAATTAGTGCGATATAAACTTTGGCTAGAACAAAAATACCGTTCGCCATATACCGGCGAAATAATTCCATTGGGCAAACTGTTCACTTCGGCTTACGAAATAGAACACGTCATCCCGCAATCTCGTTATTTTGACGATTCGTTTAGCAACAAAGTTATTTGTGAAGCAGAAGTGAATAAACTTAAAGATAATGCGCTCGGGTACGAGTTTATTAAAAAGCACGGCGGAGAAAAAGTAACGCTTAGCTTTGGAAAAACCGTTGAAATATTATCGGTTGAAGCCTACGAAAAATTTGTGAAAGACAACTATGGAAAACTTCGCGGAAAGATGAAAAAACTACTGCTCGAAGATATTCCCGAATCGTTTATTGAGCGACAATTGAACGACAGTCGCTATATCAGCAAAACCATTAAGGGTTTATTGTCTAATATTGTTCGAGAAGAAGGGGAACAAGAAGCTACTTCTAAAAATGTAATTTCGTGCACGGGTGGTATTACTACAATTCTAAAACAGGATTGGGGGTTAAACGATGTTTGGAACCGAATTATTACACCTCGATTCGAACGAATGAATATGCTGACCAAAAGCAACCTGTTTGGGCAATGGGTAAATAAAGAAGGAAAAAATGTCTTCCAAACGGAAATGCCATTAGAACTGCAAAAAGGATTTAATAAAAAACGCATAGATCATCGCCATCACGCATTGGATGCACTAATAATTGCCTGTGCGACACGGGAGCATGTTCAATATTTGAACAATGAACATGCACAATCAAAAAATGATGATGTCCGCTACGGCTTGAGGCAGCGTTTATGTTTTAAAGTGAGAACAGATGAAAAAGGCGGCTATAAATGGCAGTTCCATAAGCCATGGGACACCTTTACACAAGATGTACAGGCGGCGTTGGAAAATATTATTATCAGTTTCAAGCAAAATTTGAGAATAATAAATAAGAGCACCAATAAGTACCAAGTTTACGAAAATGGAAAGAAAATTCTAAAATCACAGGAAAAAGGCGATAGTTGGGCAATTCGCAAACCCCTGCATAAAGACACTGTCTTTGCTAAAGTTTCTCTCCGAAAGACGAAGAAGGTGAAGCTCAATATTGCATTAAAAGATTGGCAGAATATTGTAAATAAGGAATTGAAAGAAGAGATTAAACGCCTTATCGCAGATTATGGATCATTTGATGTTGAGAAAATTAATAAATATTTTAAAGATAAAAAATATTTGCATCAAAAAATAGATATTTCAAAGGTGGACATTTATTATTTCGAAGATGATAATGCAGCTGTCCGAAAAACATTAGACACTTCTTTTAATGCTAAAACGATTGAATCAATCACCGATACGGGAATACAAAAAATATTATTAAATCATTTGGCAAAAAAGGAAAATAATCCCGATTTAGCATTTTCACCTGAAGGAATAGAAGAAATGAATCAAAAAATTGTGGAATTAAATGATGGAAAATCACATCAGCCTATCTATAAAGTACGCCTATATGAGCCTATCGGAAATAAATTCCAAGTAGGATATACTGGAAATAAAAAAAACAAATATGCGGAAGCCGCTAAAGGAACTAATCTCTTCTTTGCTATTTATTCAGATGAAAATGGCAACCGGACATATGAAACAATTCCTTTAAACGTTGTGATAGAGCGGCTGAAGCAGGGATT
>JAIROC010000029.1 GCA_031257735.1 Bacteroidales bacterium
AGCATGGGAAGAAGCGAGAAACAATAAAGATGCTAAAATAGATTGGCAGTTTACGACGGAAGATGCAAGGATAAAATTACGCAGGCTTTATCCGACATTTAAGGAGTGACTTGACACTACAACTATCTGTTAAATTTTAAAAAACTACTACTCCTTCCTTTCATCCTGCTACTCGTAAGGCTTTCGCAGGAAATTACCTCCCGTTTTTTTAAAAGGTCTCTTCTCCTTTACCTCATTAAACTATAAACCAAAAAAACTACTTCTCATTAGACAGTATTTTTTCAATGCTACAAAGGTAACGTTTTTTTCAATACTATAGTATACTCTCTCAATTTTTTTGTAAATATTTGAACGATATTTATAAGCAATATCTTTATTAAATTGTACTAAATCTATCCGAAAGGGTAATCATTTTTTTGTTTACAAACAACTAAACCATCGCTACAAAACATAAAAAAACAACAGGCAAGAACTAACCGCCTGTTGTCTATTAAGAAAACCTTTTTTATTTACCCTTTTTCTCAAAAGTATAAGTTACTCCCAACAAAACATTCCAAGATTCACCTTTACCATATAACTGTTCTTTAATTTCTCGTTCTATAATCCCAAAATGTCCATTAGCATTAATTCATCAGAAATCAACCGATTTTCGACGAATTAATACAGCGTATAGTGTGTATAATCAAACTATTACAATGACAATTTTCTAATGGTGTCCATTAGAACACATACTGGTTATTAGGCAGTTAGGTTCTAATGGACAATTTGGGTTTATTCCTTTTTTATCCCCTTCTAAATTCTCGCAATTCAAAGATTTCATCTTCCTTATTTGCAATAAAGATTCAGTAGCCTCTAATATTTCAATAACTTCCTTATACTCTTGAACTATTTCAGGTTGCAATTTATGATATTTATAAGCCCAATCAGTTTCATACAATAACCTTAATCCTTTTTGAGTAAAAACTACTATCATATTTCTTAGTTTTGCAGAAGTACACTTTTTGACAAGATTACTTTAATTTTTCTCAACTGAATTATGAATTTTTCGCTTGTGTTATGCTGACGCAAACAAAAATAATTAGTGTCTGTCTATAAAGTACAAATAGGGTTGTTTCAAAAGCGCTCCACGCAACAATCAGCCCGCAATGACGGCGTTGTTTGGACGGGTCATTCTTTGACATCTTCGATAGAATGAAATCCTTCACCCAAAATTTCGGTAGCATCTATGATAGTAATAAATGCTTTGGGGTCAATTTGATGAATATATTCCCTTAGAGCAACGACTTGTCTGCTGTTAATGACAGTGAAGATAACTTCTTTTTCTGTTCCGTTATACATTCCTTTTCCGTGAAAAAAAGTACCTCCACGATGAAGGTTATTAATTATCTTTTCGCTAATCAAATGATTTTTATCGGAAATAATAAATATTGCTTTGTCGAAACTCAATCCCTGCATAAAGATATCAACAGCTTTTCCGTACACGAAGACAGTAAACAGGGAATACATTGGAATTTTCCAATCTCCAAAAGCTATCAATCCTCCAATTACAATGATAGAATCTATTATCATCAGTGTATAGCCGATGGGAATATGGGTATAACGTGTAAGCATTTTTGCCAGCACATCTGTTCCTGCGCTTGTACCTTTTGCGCGAAGAACCATTGCAACGCCAAATCCTAAAATAGCAGAACCGTAAATACAGGACAATAATATATCTTCTTTCACAATAGCGCCTGTTCCATAGTGGTTGGAAAAGAAGGTTAATAAATCGACAAACAAAGCCGTCGATACAAAAGTAACAACTGTTCGGGGAAGAAAGCCCTGTCCGAATACTTTAAAAGCAATAATAACCAAAGGAATATTAAAACATAAAGATGTTGCTCCGATAGGAAGTCCATCAGGAAATAGACTAAACAAACCTGCCGTCTTATAATGAAGAATAATAGAAATACCATATACTCCACCCGGAATAATTTTGTGAGGAGTAATAAAAAAAACATAAGAAACAGCAATAATAAAAGCCCCTGTGATGATACATAGATAATCTTTTATCAGTTTACTGCGTCTTTTTTTATCTGAAAAAGTCAAATGAGAAGAAGATAATTTGAAAGGTAATGACATAATTAAAATGGAATTACTCCTATTCCAACGTTAAACCCTAACCAATAATGAGACGCAATACGTCCCTTTGCATATCTTTCTACTACATTAATTCCTGTGTTGTCGAAGAAGTAATTTTCTTCATCGAACATAGTATCAAATCCTCCAAAAGGAACTCCTAACGAAACTCCTGTCGAAAGTCGCAGTATATTGAAAAACAAAAAATCCTGTCCAAATTCAATTTTGAGAGCAAAAAGACGGTCATTGACCATTGTTCTATCAAGATTATCGTTTGGTCGTTTATAGAAGAAGCCGTCAAACTGTAATTTCAAATAACTTCCCATTGGTGCATACGCTCTGGAACCTAGATATTGTTTATAAAAAATACCAAAGCCATGTGATTTTAAAGTCTCGAGTTCTGAATCAATATCTGTTGGGTCATTGCCAATTATATAGTTTCCATTCGTATTGCGTGGATAATCATATTTTGTAGTGAAATAATGATAAACAAGTCCTGCGGTTCCCATTTTCCATGCAATACATTCAATATTGGGGGATAAAGTATAATTAAAGGAATACCATTGATAATGATATTTAGGATTGTTAGCAAAATTGGGTTTTAACCACGCTGGTAAAAAGGTCGCCTCCATGTTGAAAACAATTCGTTTGCCCATAAATCCACTATTTTGAGCCTGTGAAAAAGATACTGACAACAGTATGGCGGTCAGTGCAAGAATATATTTTGGTTTCATTATTTTTTTTCTCCTTTCTTTACTTGATATAGATAATCATAAATATACGCATTGACGAGCGATGTTTGAGAAGTTGCACTGCTGATAGTATTTTGACGCGAAAAGAATACTTTACCTGTCTCTATTTCGATAACGGTAAAGGTAATTTTTGACTTTCGACGGGCAAGAAAAAATTTAGGCAGGTAAACAGGGGCAACTATCGGGCAAAAAATGGAAAAAGTCAGGTCTTGAAATTTATTGAAAGATAAAAATCTGCCCGGACTTATTATAACACTTGTTATCGAAAGATATTTACAGTCAAGTTCAGTTGCGACTTGCTTGATTGCTTCGTTTTGATAAAAGATCATATCATTTTCTATACTGTACACATCATTCAGCCAATCCCTTATTCGACAATATTGATTGTATTGGGTAGTTGTATAAGTTGCAAACTGATCTTTTTCAAGGAAGTCGCCATTAATATTCAATCTTTTGACACTTGTTTTCATTGTTTTGGACAGTTGTTTGCGACCTATTGTTGTTTTTCTATGAACAATTTCATCGTCTCTGACAAATTGATAATAAGGTTCTAATAACAGCATCCCATTATTTCCAATACCTTCTTTATTTCCTGAACGAATTAGGTTCATTACATTTTCGTCTTCTATTTTATCTTTTGTTTCTTGAACGAGCCTGACAAAGTCTTCATCGTTTTTAATGTCTACCAGCATGTAATTAACTGTTTTAAATCGTTCAGAGGGTTTAACTTTTGTTACAGGGGTCTTTTTTATGCGGTCATATTTATTTTGAGCGGTATTTGAAACGGTATCCGTAATGGCGACAGTTTCTTCAATAATTTCCGTTCCTGCGGGATAGTCAGAAAAATCATTCAGATTCAATTTATTTTTTTCTATCATATCTTTTATAGCATCCTCGCACATGGACAGGAGTAATTTATTACTTGGGTCTTTTTTGTATGCTTTCCACAGTGAACGTATGGCTAATACATTCAGTTCAGGTCTGGTTATTTCTCCAAAAAAGAAATGGATTTGTTGACTTTCTCCTTCTATATTGGCATGCCTGGGCAATATTTCTCTCAAAGAACCTTGCTGCTTATGTTTACTCAATCCATAAATGGCTATTGCCATTGCATTTTGCAAATAAGTATTTTCAGGCATGGTTTGCGCTAATACGCAGGCATTATAATACGCCTGTCCATAATCGTGATGGATAAGATATTGATGAATACATTCAAAACGGGCAAGTGTTTGCATTTGGTCAAACAATTCCTGACTTTGAACAAAGGTAAGACGTCCTTCATCGTTTTTTGTTTCATAAATATTTCTGGCAGCTGTTCGACGTTTCAAGATATTCGGATGCGTACTGAGTGTATCTATATAATCTTCTCGACTGCGGACAGGTTTGATGTTTTCCAAATAATATTTATCGTCAAAGGTATAAAAATCGGTCTCTACGAATGAACGTTTAAAAGGAAGATTATCAAAAGGAAGATAAGCATATTGCAAAATATCAAAAGCGCCGTCTATTGCTTTGTAGCTGTAGTTTGAAGAGGCAAAATAACGTTGAAGCGCATAACGGTCTGCATCATTTTCCTGTTCTCGAGATCGATTGTGATGACTTAGATAATAATTAAGATCTTTATTTTTTTCTAACTTGACGGCATCGTGTTTATCCGCAATATGAACAATTTCATGAGCCAGAATAAATGCGATTTCCGCTTCATTGGTTGCCTGCGCCAGCAGTCCCACATTAACAAAAATATATCCTTGACGGGTTGCGTAGGCATTTACTCTGCTCGATCTTACGACAAAGACCGTGATTTGATTACGCAATTGAGGGTCGTTGGCAAGCAAATTGGCTAAGATATTATCCAAATATTGATTTAAAGCAGCGCCATATAAGATATGTCCGCTTTGAAATAAATTTTTCAGAAGAGACGCATCTTCATCTTTATCACTAAGGGTAAAAGTATTATGAAATGCGTCAGGTATCGTTCCTGCTGACAATAACCCCGAATAATTATTTAAATCTGGTTGAGCCTGCGATATGATTATACTTGTCAGTAATATAATGCAAGATAATAAATTTCTCATGTTTTTATTTGATTTTACTACAGACAGTCATTATTCAAATGTTATCACTTCAATATAAGAAGTTTGGTCGGTTTGTGTAAGGATTATCAGTTTATCTTTTTCCACAAATAAAAGTTCTCTGAATAATCTGTTAGCGGCGGAAGCGCCTGTTAAGTCAATAATATCTTCTTCGTTCCCATTACTTTGCATACTCATGACAATCTTAGCGTTTGTTCCGTCATTATCAAAGAGAGTAATTTTATCTTTGTTTTTATTTTCCACGAGCAGTTTATTAAAGAGATAACATATTTTATTTCCACGTACGAATGGGGTAATAGATAAATTCATTTCTTTGGCGATGATGGGACGTATTGCACGATTGGCATGGAGTTTTTCCATGAAACTGATGTCGCTAATAGATGCGTCTGGGGAGACAAAAACGGTCATCACAGTTCCTCTAAATCTTGTATAAGTGGTTGCCCAATCTGATTGGTAAATGCGTGTAAAATTTTGTTCGCAAAGGATAACAATGTCGTTATTATCCAGTTCGGCGATTTCAATAATTTCCATGCCATAATCTTTCCGCAGAGCAGGATTGGGAACAAAATCTTCTATAAAAGTCTCCTTCACGTCTAAATCTTTGGCGTCTACCAATATGCTTGCGATGGATGTTGGTTTTTCACTGCCTTCTTTCATCAGTAATCCTGCGATAAAAATATCCTGATTTTTCAGTACTTTCACGCTCAAGTCTACATTAGTATATTTTGACAGTCGGACACTGCTTTTTGAGCGTTCTCCTTCCGATAAAATAATCAAATCGATATAATGTGATTTGTCCGATGATTTTTTATCAGGATAAGCATCGAATACAAGATAAAGTTTATCTGTATTGTTTACGGAAAGGTCTTTGAATGTAAGTTCTTTATTACTTCCGTAAAAATTTTGAAGCGCTTTCCAGATTATCTCGCCTTCTTTGTCAAGGATGAGAGCCAAATAATTATCGGCTACGCCATAAAGATTGGTAATCATAAATACAACACCAATTTTTGAACTGTCAGGGGAGAAGGTGGAATGAAAATTCCATAAATGATTTCTTGATTTTGCAGGTACTCCGCCGATAATATCCTGTTTGATTAGATTTCCATTTGTTTTGGAATAGGTTTGTTTAACGATGACGCGTTGTTTTAATTTTTTTTCAAAACGGGTTAAAAAGATCAGAAGATGGTCTGAAGTCAACATAGAGGTTAAATATCCATCATTTTTATCGGCAACAACAGGATAACTTTCCATACGGGACAAGTCTTTGTTGAGAATGAAAAAATTCTTCTCATTTCGTAACATTAAACTGTGAAGGGAAAAGACAAAATAGTAATTATCTTCATCTGACCCTGCTCCTGATATACTGTGAAAATGTTGATCCCATCTCATCTGTTCAGATTTCAATTGTGTCTTAGTCAATGTTTGTGCCTGTGTTGAAGTTATTACTGCTATAGCAACTAAAAAAGAAAATAATAGTTTGTTCATTGTATTATATTTACAAGTTATTAGAGTTCTAAATTAATTATCTCAAAAGACACCGAACTCTACCTTGAATGTCTTTTGAAGTGCAAAAGTACACGATTTTTTTGGATTATACACGGATAAACGAAATTTTAACCACATCCAATTGATGAGTTATGGGTTATGAATTAGGCTGACGCATGAAAATACCTAATCAACGCCGTCATTGCGAGGAGCGCAGCGACGTGGCACCCGTAAGAGCAGCGGAGCTAATCCCTAACAATCAATGCGTTTTTGGTCAGGGATTAGCT
>JAIROC010000602.1 GCA_031257735.1 Bacteroidales bacterium
TATATTCCATGAACGAATAAAACATTAACACAAACTTCTCAGAAAAAGAATATGAGTCACCTGTATATGAGAAAACATATCCCTGCATACGCAATGTGATAACTATGAATAAGATAGAAAGTAAAACAAAAGGGACTTTTTCTATCCATACTTTTCTGTCTTTAAAATTTCGATTAAAAACATAATCCAGCAGTATTACACTTAAAGACAAACTTATTGCCTGTTCTTTAACCCCAAAAGAAAGAAGAAAAAAACATAATGAAAAGACATAATGTCTTAGTTTTTTTTCTGTAACATATCGAATATAAGTCAATAATGATAACAAATAAAAAAGAGTAAATAAAAGAACTTTCGATGCACTTATCCATGCTACGGATTCTGCATTGAGCGGATATATTGCAAACAGCAATGCTGCAAAAAACGACAGACAATTGCATTCATTTTTATTAAAATTGCCTGACAGCAAAAGTATTTTAAGTAATAAACGACAGACAAGAATTACATTTACAAAATGTAACAGTAAAGATCCCAAATGAAAAATAAAAGAATCCAGTCCTGCAATGGAATACAAAAGAATGTAATAAAACTGATTTACGGGAGAGTATTGTCCATTATACGGTTCAGTAAGAATTTTTCCGATATTGCCTGGCGTAAACCCGTCAAACGTATAGTTGTTCATAACCATCCAGTTGTCATTCCAAAATAATAAAAAAGCATTGCACAATACAGGGAAATAAACGGCAAAAACAATTGTCCCCAACACTGTCCAAACATATAATGGTTTGATTTTCGATTTTTTATTAAATTTCATTCAACTTGTTTTAATCATTGGCCTGCTAAATAATTTATTACTTCGTATTTTTGTTTATTGATATCAGTTACAAAGAAAAAATTAACAGGATTCATATCCCTATCAATATTAAAAAAATATGGAATATGTGATTTGTCTTCTTTCAGAAACAGTCTATTTTCAGGAATTTGTAAAATTTTATAATGTATTTTATTTAATCTGGCATTAATGACAAAATCTCGCAAATCGTTATAATACGTAAGTATTAAAATATTATCCTTTCCTATTTGGTCTTCATGTATTCTCAAGAAATGGAACAGACTGTCAATACATGACTTACAGTCAAGCACAGAATATCTGAAAGCTAAATGTTTGTGAGTAATGACATCGGATAACTTTACGCTATCGTTATCCAGAGTGATAAAAATCTGATTTTTAATATCTTTAACATTATCTTGTTGTTGATAAAGTTTCGCCTTTTTATCTCCACAATTAAAACATAAAATCATGCAAAATATAAATATTATCTTATTCATTGTTTAACAGGTACTAAAAAAATAATAGGATTGTCGGTGATTTTTGCAGAAGCCAGATAGTTTCTTATAGTTTCGTTTTTTGCTTTGTCTCTAAACGCGATTGTTCTGTAGTAAGGATCGTCCATCAGTTTTTTTAGTTCAAACGGACTGATATAATCATATAATATATTTTGAGAAACATATCCTTTGGGCCAGAATGGAATACTACCATCAATATCATTGTGAAAGCCTGTGTCTTGCAAATCCAGATTAAAGATAATATCTCGACTTTTTTTTGTTATTTTATCGTATAAAATATTTCTAGCATAACGTCTGCCGAATATGCCTTCGATAAAAAAGAACTTGTCGGTTTCCATTATTTTTGTTATCATATATTCGTCATCTTACTTTCATTTAATTAAAAATTGTCCTGCAAAGATAAGTATTTTTTTAACAGCAGTATTTTTTTTTGAATTTCACTTTTCCGCCCGGATTTGTGAGATTAAGTTTCGCATTAAAAATGCTTATACTCGTAACTTCCGAATTGCAAATTCGGAAGGACGGGAGATTTCAATGGTCTAATAGCAAGACAAAAATCCTTAAAGGAAGATGCTACTAATCTTTCTTCCTCAAATTGATATTCCCAATTTACGTATTTGATATTTCCAGTTGATATATTAATCCAATAATCATTACCGGAAGCGTCTCCTGCAAAAGGAATATGAATTTCTGCAAATTCCTTTGCTTTTTGAGAATGTTTTTTCGCATATCCCCATATATCAGCTAATGAAACGTCTTCCGAATTATCACCTATGCTACGAATACGATAAAAACTTTCTATTTCTGCTGTATAACAATTTTCATTAGGAATTCTGTAATAATGTAGCATTGCCCCATTAGGAAAATATACTCCGTTATAGGTCAAATAAAATTTTATAAAGTCTTCCTTCCCTTTAAAATCGAAAGGAATAACACTATTGATTTGTTGTTCCGATAAATCGGATATTTCAGCCTCAAATTTTAAATCGAAACTAAAAGAAAATGTTTTGTCAGACATATTAATTTATTATTTATTATTATTGATGGCATAAACTCTCTTGTCGTTTTGCGGCTTCTCTTGCATTATCATTACCATAACTACCTTTTTCTAAATTATGATAAGTTTCAAAATCTTTAACTCCACCTTCATGTTTTGTCCTATGTTTGCTTGTTTCTACTAATTGCATCGTCATCGTATTTGTATTTGGGTCATAAGACACATGATGTGCTTCCCATTTTTTCCTATCAAAACTATCTTTTAATTCAGCCTTACCATATAAAGCCGCTTTATCACCCTGATAACTTCCTGTTGCCGGAGCGGCAAACTGCACGACAAGCGTTAAAAACATCCATATAAATCTCATGTCTGTAAAATCAAATAAATTCCGGCGGCAAAGATAGGCAAAAATTCTGTCCGGACAAATTTCCGTGTTCGCACGACAGGAATTTTTTTTAACGCCGTGCGCCGATACTTTCGAGGATACAGAGTTGATACTGTAATGTTCGCATTATAAATGCTTATACTCAATACTGCCGAAACGAAGTTCGACGCAGTCAATTACAAATCCGGCAGGACGGGGGTTTGGGGTGAAATTCCCCTTACCTACCCGGCAATATTAAGATTTCGTCAATACAACATTTAATGCACTTTTATCATTTTCAAAAATTAGCCTTAAAGTTGACCAATGGCATTTACAAATATATGTGTTTTCATTATAACGTTCAATATTATTCACATTAATTTCATGCGGTAATTTTAATTGCTCTCCTCTCATAATTATTTCAAATTCATTAAAGTGCCAGTCCCGAAGTTCTTGTTTGTCAATTGTAAAACCACAACTATTAAACAAATCTATTAATTGTTTAATAGGTTCGCACAACATACTTTCTTGAACAAATTTACTCATATTCATTTTGATAAAATATTACTTTTTTGATACCCACACAATTCGTTATAAAAGCCATATTATGGACATGAAAGTTTTGTGGGGTTACCTTTTTTTTCTAAAACATTGTTATAGTTTTCAATATAAAATTGAAGTCCACCTCCTTTACCAAAATCCGTATTAGCTTTTGCAATAGAAAACTCGACTTGTGTATCCTTTGTCAATACATACATTTGTACTTCTGACCTGTATCCTAATTCCTTATGTGGTTCAACTTGTAATGACTCCCATAATGCTTTCGTAGAACTATCAGCAGCATCCAAAGTTTCTTTTGGAAAATAATATCCGCTTTGACCTGGAACTCCTCCATAAACCACAGTCCCTTTCTTTAAAATTATTGTTTCCCAAGCATCAACTCCAGAATAGCGGCCACTGCCTTGATTATGGAGTCCAAATTGGTCTATCCACGAATTAACATCTTTCACATATCCGTACAGCGTCGGATTGTTCCCTGCCAATCCAATCGGGTCTTGGCTCAAATACATCCCCTCCTCCGGCGAGTAATACCGAAACCGGTTATAATACAATCCAGTTTCCGCATCCTCGTATTGTCCCTGATATCGAAACGGACAGTCCGTTTTGCTTCCGCCTTGAAAGTTCCGTACTTTTCCGTAAGAGTTCAACTCGCAAGTCCAGACCGCCTCGCCGTCTTCGCGGTACATCGCTTCGGGTGTGCCGAGATAATTGGTTGCGACAGAAAGTTGCTCCTTTTCGGTGATTTTTGCCGCCGGAACAAATGTCCCTTCCTCAAATACCCAGGTAATGAGCGGGTACTTTGTTTCCCTGTCGTAATTTTCTTTTTTTACCTCGTCCCAGTCCAGCGTGTAGTACGAACGCTGCTCGTGCAACGGCGTGTTGCCGTCCCAGACCCAGCGGGTAAACACTCTGCCGAACTGTTTTTCAATCCGCCGCCCTAAAGCGTCGTACCTGAAACTCACTTCCGTGGCGTCGGGACGTTTCACTTTCGAGAGCATACCGGCGTCGCCGTTCCGTTCGTGCTGCCAAGCGGCGCCAAACGCGGCAGTCAGTTGCACCGCAAGCGTTAATATCAACCATATAAACTTCATGTCTGTAAAGTTCAAATAAAATCCGGCGGCAAAGGTAACAAAAATTGTCTGAACTGTGATTTATTTGATTGATTTGATTCCGGTGATTTGTATTTTCGATGCGCCGGTTTCCGTTCTGTTCCCCGTTTCTTGAGTATAATGATTCGCAACTGCCGAAACGAAGTTCGACGTAGTCAATTGCAAATCCGGTGGACGGGAAATTCCGCCCTCATTAAGAGGCGGGGGCGAGTAAGGGGTTGCAAGCTCACGCCAGCGGAAAAGATAGGAGATAGGATTATTTGGCGCATTGCAAATGCCGGTACTCGCAACTGCCGAATTGCAAATTCAGCAGGACGAAAGAGTTGGGAACTTACTTTGTTTTTTGTGCATTTAAAAGATATTTTTGTGCATCTTTTTTTATCCATGAACTTTTTTCTGCATCTAAAATCTCTTTTACAATATTAATGTATTTATATTCTTTCAATTTATTCAACTCTCCTACTGCAAAACCATAAAGTGACTTGTCATTAAGTAATCTTTCAAGCTCTTCTATAACAATGTGATTGTTTTTAAAATAATGCAGTAACATCACAAAACTCTGTCTTCCATTTCTATATTTTTCTGTATGAATAACACTTAATATTCCATTGAGCAATTTCGAGGAGTTTATTTTTTTGTTTCTTGTTTTTTTCAATTCTTCTTCTATTGTTGCGCCTATTGCCCAAATTTCAGGCTCATATACCATCCTTTCAGTCATACCTTTATATGCAGGTGCTTGTTTATAATTGTATTTTTGGAATATAACTTCACAAAAATTCAATAAATATCTGTCTTCTAACAAGGACATAGAAAAATCAAATTTAATATTATCCATCTTTTTGTTTTTAACATGTTCCATTCAAATCTTTCCGTTCTAAAATTATCCTATTAGCATCTACTTCTGCTTGTAGTTGAGGTGTTAATTTTGTTCGAGTATCAACTATTAATGTTAAAGAACCACCTTTTTGCTTTTGGATATAAGCTAAATCATCTTTTAACTGAGAAGAAAAATACTGTTTATTTACATTCTTTACTTCTGTAAGATGCTTTCCGTCTTCAGACATACCATCAGGTATTCTGTATTTTCTTTTTCCTGATGCAGAGTCTATTTTTTTTGTGTTTTTGGTAATTCCTGCATTTTGCTCCCCTGTTTGTCCTATTTCATTTATTTCGTTTAATCCAAATGTATCAAGCCAAGTATTTGGATCATGAATGTAGTCATAAAGTTTAAAGCCACCCTCTAATCGTGTCGGATCTTGGCTCAAATACATCCCCTCCTCTGGCGAGTAATACCGAAACCGATTATAATACAGCCCCGTTTCCGCATCCTCGTACTGTCCCTGATACCGGAACGGACATTCCGTTTTGCTTCCGCCCTGAAAGTTTCGTACTTTTCCGTAGGAGTTCAATTCGCATGTCCAGACCGCCTCGCCGTCTTCGCGGTACATCGCTTCCGGTGTGCCGAGATAATTAGTTGCGACGGAAAGTTGCTCCTTTTCGGTGATTTTTGCCGCAGGGACAAATGTCGCCACCTCCTGCGCCTGCCTCATTTGCGGGTCGGGAGCGGCATATACCGGAGCGGCAAACTGCACGACAAGCGTTAAAAACATCCATATAAATCTCATGCCTCTAAAATCTGATAAATTCAGGCGGCAAAGATAGGCAAAAATTAAAAATTCTGTCCGGACAAATTTCCGTGTTCGCACGACAGGAAATTTTTTTAACGCCGTGCGCCGACACTTTCGAGGATACAGAGTTGATACTGTAATGTTCGCATTATAAATGCTTATACACTATACTGCCGAATTACAAATTCGGCAGGACGGCATACGGAACAGTTTTTCCGTTTCGTTCGACGAATCGTACTTTAAGTATTATAACTTGTTGTATATCTCTTTTAACTCCTTTTCGTATTTAGAAGCATGAGGAATACGAATGGCTTTTAAATATGTCAACATATTGCTTAAATTATCTTTTAATAAACAGTATTCTATTAAATACATTAATAAAAAACCTTGAGAATAGCCTAAAACAGTTTCGTTAACATCATCATCGTCTATTTCTTCGCCTTCAGGATATTCTTCATCAACTTTTACGTTTTCAAATTTCTGCATTTTCAATAATACGAATTTTTTGAAATCATTTATTTGATTATCAAGAATTTCAAAAATATCTTTTTCTGACAAATGCGCTATTTCAATTTTTTGTTCATCTCTGTTTGCTGCTGCATCTCTGTATTCATCAAGAATTTTTAACTTCGTCCGTTTTTGAATATCTTTTATCAAATTTTGATATTGATATGAATTGACTATTTTTTTTACTATTTCCATATATATATATATATTAAAAATATCATAATTACCATACATCTACTCCTCTAATTACAGCATCTAAATCATAACCAACAATTCTGAATGGGTCTATTGCCTCATGTTGCCAAGGGGTTACTATTGTTAGATTAGATGCATTATGTACACTTGTACCGCCAACTCTTTGTGGAATAATTGTGTGATGTAATTCTAACGAATAATCTTTTATAGAAGTTATACCTGTGCTTCTATTTGTAACTTCAACTGTCATTTTGGGTGCTTTTCCCTCTGACATCCGGTTTAAATTCCTTTGGGAATATTTTCTTGTAGTTTGATTATTTGCTGCTTCTTGTTTCCAAAAGTTTTGTCTTGCGGTTTTCCAACATTCTAATCCAAATTCATCTACCCATGAATTAGTGTCTTTTACATACCCGTACAGCGTCGGATTATTTCCCGCCAATCCAATCGGGTCTTGACTGATATAACCACCTATATTTGGGTCATAGTACCTGAACCGATTATAGTACAATCCCGTCTCACTATCCTCATATTGACCCTGATACCTGAACGGACAATCCTTCAAAGAACGCCCGGCAAAGGTACGGACTTTTCCGTAAATATCCAAATCTGCCTCCCAGGTTTTTTCTCCTTTTGCGTTATACATCTGTACGGGAGTGCCGAGATAGTCGGTTACGATGCTTTGACTGCC
>JAIROC010000604.1 GCA_031257735.1 Bacteroidales bacterium
AGAGATGAACAAAGAAAAACAACCATCAAAACGAGTACTTATTTCATTTGATTACGCTTTCAAACGATTATTAAGGAACAAAGCTAATTATGACGTCTTGGAAGGTTTTTTGAGCGAACTGCTTAAAGAAGATATTCAAGTCAAAAGTATAGGAGAAAGCGAAAGTAACAAAGAGAATAAAGAAGATAAATACAACAAAGTAGATATTTTAGTAGAAGATAAGCGTGGAGAGATATTGCTTATAGAATTACAGTTTACCCTTGAACTTGATTATCTTCATCGGATGTTGTATGGAGTAAGTAAAGCAATATCCGAACGGATGTCTCATGGAAAGAAATATATAGATATAAAGAAAATATATTCGATAAACATTGTCTATTTCGATTTGGGACAAGGAGATGATTATGTATATTACGGCAAGACAGAATTTAAAGGCTTACATACCCATAACAATCTTCAATTGACAAAACTGCAGCAAGAGACATTTAAAAAAGAAACAGTATCAGATATTTATCCTGAGTATTATATATTGAAGGTAGACAGTTTTGACAATAAAGCGAAGAGTAAATTAGATGAATGGATATATTTTTTTAAGAACAATGAGATAAAAGAAGAATTTACAGCGAGGGGGTTAAAAAAAGCAAAGGAAGTATTGGATTACGACAAACTCACTGCAGAAGAAAAAAGAGATTATGATCATTTACTTCGCATTCGCCAAGGAAATACATCATCCCTTCATAGCGCTAAAGACACAGGTCGGGCAGAAGGGATAGAATTAGGGAAGGAATTAGGAATGGAAAGTGTTGTTGTAGAGAGTTTCAAGAATGGATTGTCTAATGAAATCATCTCTGCTATAACAAAGTTATCCAAAGAGGAAATAGTTTCTATTCTGAAAAAAAAGGAGTTAATCTAACTCCATTATCCCAAAAAGTATATCATGTTTACCAATCTTGATACTCCTGTTGAATTTTTAAAAGGCATAGGAACAAAACGAGCAGAAATACTGAAAAAGGAATTGAATGTTTTCACTTTCTATGATCTATTACAATACTTTCCCTATAAATATGTTGATAAATCTAAATTCTATACAATAGCTGAAATACAACATTATCCCAATACATATATTCAAATTAAAGGATATATTACAGATATGAGTGTCGTTGGACAAAATAAAGCTAAGCGTTTAGTCGCGAACTTTCACGATACAACGGGAAAAATACAGTTGGTGTGGTTTAATAACATTAAATATATTCAAGAATCTTTAAAAAGAAATACTTCCTACATTGTATTTGGCAAACCTGTTTTGTTCAATAACAGCTTAAATATCACACATCCTGAAATCAGAGCGGAAAATGAAGAAAATACTCAGGCGCTCATTCCATTTCAACCTTTCTACAATACAAGCGAAAAGATGAAAAAGAATAGTCTGGACAGCAAAAAGATCAGTCGATTACTATACCAACTCTTGCTGGAAGTAAAAGAGAAAATCATAGAAAATTTACCGTCATATATTCTGGAAAAATTAAACTTTATTGATCGTCGCACTGCCTTTATCAATATTCATTTTCCCCAAACACAACAATTGTTGAAACAGGCTACAGATAGGCTCAAATTTGAAGAAATGTTTTTTCTACAGTTATCGCTGTTGCAGTCTCATATTAAAAATGTGAAAAACAATAAGGGATATTTGATGCCCAAAGTAGGAAAAATGTTTCATGAATTTTATGCACACTATCTTCCATTTCCGTTAACCGATGCACAAAAACGAGTAATAAAAGAAATAAGAGCGGATTTTATATCGGGCAATCAAATGAACCGCTTACTGCAAGGCGATGTTGGAAGCGGAAAAACAATTACGGCTGTTTTGTTGATGTTGATTGTAATTGATAATGGTTTTCAATGCTGTTTAATGGCGCCTACCGAAATCTTGGCGGCTCAACATTATTCAGGAATATGTAAATTGCTCGAAAAAATGGATATTCAAATAGAATTACTTACAGGTTCTACAAAAGCATCCAAACGAAAAACATTACTCCCCGATGTCGAAAACGGGAATGTCAAAATATTAATCGGAACACATGCTTTAGCAGAAGATACTGTTTTATTCCATAAATTGGGATTTGTAGTTATTGATGAACAACACCGTTTTGGGGTTGAACAACGAGCCAAATTATGGAAAAAAAGCCTCTCGCCTCCGCATGTTTTGGTGATGACAGCCACACCAATTCCGCGTACCTTGTCTATGACGGTCTATGGAGATTTGGATTTGTCTGTTATTGATCAACTGCCTGTTGGAAGAAAACCAATTCTAACCAAACATTTTTACCAGCATAATCGGGACAGGATTACCTATTTTTTAAAAGAGGAAATAAACAAGGGACGGCAAATATATGTCGTTTTTCCGCTTATCAAGGAATCTGAAACGATGGATTTCCGTAATTTGATGGAAGGATATGAGACATTTAAGATTGATTTTCCCGAACCACATTATAAAATCAGTTGCGTACATGGTAAATTAAATCAAGAAGAAAAAAATACCGAAATGCAGAAGTTTCTTAACAGAGAAACACAAATCATGTTGGCGACAACAGTGATTGAAGTGGGAATTGATGTGCCTAATGCGAGCGTTATGGTGATTGAAAATGCCGAACGTTTTGGATTATCACAGTTGCATCAACTCAGAGGTCGCGTGGGACGAGGCACTGATCAATCGTATTGTATTCTATTGACGGATGTGAAATTAACTGCCGATTCCAGAAAAAGAATACAAGCAATGGTGGAAACAAACGATGGTTTTAAAATTGCTGATTATGATTTAAAATTGAGAGGTCCGGGAGATATTACAGGAACCAAACAAAGCGGAATGATGGACTTTAAACTGATTAACATCATTGAAGATGAAAAAATAATCACAACATGCAGAAATATCGCTAACAGCATTTTGACGGAAGACCCTCAATTGAAAAATCCTGAAAATACTATCTTGCGAGACTATTTGTCTTACATGAAAAACAAACACACAGATTATTATCAAATCGGATAACGCATGGTACAGATAGGCAATCTTCAATTCAACGGCACACCTTTATTTCTCGCCCCTATGGAAGACGTTAGCGATTCCGCATTTCGATTGATATGTAAAGAATTTGGAGCAGATGTGGTTATTAGTGAATTTGCTTCTTCGGAAGCATTGATTAGAGATGTAAAACAGACGCAGGAAAAACTTAAATTCGACGATAAAGAACGTCCTTTGGGAATACAGATATTTGGCAATCAGGCTGCATCTATGTGTGAGGCGGCACGTATTGCAGCAGATTATCATCCCGATTTTATTGATATAAATTGGGGATGTCCTGTGAAAAAAGTAACAGGAAAAGGCGCTGGAGCAGGCATGCTTCAAAATATTCCTTTGCTTGTTGATATTACAAAACAAGTGGTTGATGCAGTTAAAATACCTGTAACAGTTAAAACCCGTTTAGGTTGGGATGAAACTAATAAACCGATAGTTCATCTCGTAGAACAATTACAGGATATTGGCGTACAGGCTGTCAGTATTCATGGGCGAAGCCGTTCGATGATGTATAAGGGAGAAGCCGACTTTACATTGATTGGAAAAATAAAAGAAAATCCTCGCATAAGCATACCTGTTATTGGCAATGGAGATATTGTTAATGCAGATAAGGCAATGTATGTGAAACAACACTATCGCGTGGACGGCATTATGATTGGACGAGGCGCTATTGGTAATCCGTGGATATTTAACGCATCAAAATCATTGCTTGATAAAAACAAGATTACTCCTCCACCAACTGTTCAGGAACGCTTGGCTGTCTGTAAGAAACATTTTGAATTGAGTATACAAAACAAAGGCGAGCATTATGGAATGCTGACAATGAGAAAACATTACAAATCTTATTTCAGAGAATTAATCAACTTTAAAGAAATCAGAATAAAATTACTTACTTCCAATTCTTTGGATGAAATCAGAGCGATATTTCAGGAGATTGAGGGAAAATATATAACACAAACATAAAAAAACAAATGGAACAGGAAGATAATAAAGTGCTTCAGATAAATATCGAAAATATTATCAGAGCAAAAAGCGAAAAAGTATACCGTATGTTGCCGCGATTTGTATTTAACTATATACGGCACGTTATTCATGAAGATGAATTGAATGATATTTTAGCGCGTCTTCATGGGCAGGACGGGATTAGTTTTGCCAATAACTTAATGAAAGAATTTAATGTAACATTTAATGTTCACCATGAAGATAAAATTCCTGCAACGGGCAGACTTATCGTTGTTTGCAATCATCCTCTTGGCGGATTTGATGGTGTAGCGCTTATCAGTTTAATATCTCATCATCGTAAAGATATAAAATTTCCCGTCAATGATTTCTTAATGAATATTCCCAATTTGCGGGACATATTTATTCCTATCAATAAGGTAGGACGTAATACGGTTCAGTTAGCCAGACAGTTTGATGAGATTTTTAAAGCGGATAATGTTATTTTATATTTTCCTGCAGGGATTTGTTCCCGTAAAATAAACGGGGTCATACAGGACGTAGCTTGGAAAAAAACATTTGTAAGTAAAGCAAAAGCCTATCATCGAGACATTCTACCACTTCATTTTTGCGGACAAAATTCAAATTTCTTTTATAATTTTGCCAATCTGCGTAAGAAATTGCATATAAAAGTCAATTTGGAAATGGCATATTTGGCAGATGAATTTATGAAGCAAAGAAATTCTTCCTATCACATCCAAGTTGGGGATTTGATACGCTATGAAACATTAACGCCTGATAAGACAGACTTTGAGTGGGCGCAGGAAATAAGAAAACAGGTGTATGCCTTATCAACTACATAGATTCTTTTTATCAATGTAAAAAAAATTTAACTGGAAACATGAAATAGTATTATTTTTTTATCTACATTTGCATTTCAAATTAAAATACCCAAAAGGAATGAGAATACCCAGAAGAATAAGGAGAAAACTTCTAAAAGCAGAACTGACTCCTGAACGATTATTGTGTTCAACACGACACGGACAAAATTTAGTATATGATATAACACATCATAATTCACCATATACCATGCAGGAAATTGGGAGATTGCGAGAAATTGCATTCCGAAGTGCAGGAGGCGGAACAGGAAATCCTATCGATATTGATGAATTTGATACGATGTGCAAGCCCTTTCATCAACTATTGGTGTGGAGTCCGAAAGAAAAAGAAATTATTAGCAGCTATCGTTATATTCTGGGGTCGGATATAAAGATGACCTCCAAAGGTATTTTCTCTCCAACAGCAGAATTGTTTAACTTTTCGGATGAATTTATTAAAGATTATCTTCCCTGTTCGATAGAATTGGGACGTTCCTTTGTACAACCCGCTTATCAGGCGTCAAAACAGGGCGCATTTGCATTGGATAATATTTGGGATGGATTGGGCGCTATTATTTGCCTTAATCCGCAAGTAAAATATTTCTATGGAAAAATGACTATGTACAAAAGTTACAATAAATTTGCCAGAGACTTAATCTTGTATTTCCTGAAAAAACATTTTACCTGTAACAAACCTTTAATTCAACCAATCAATCCTGTCCCTTTGTTTCATGACGAAAGCGAACTCTCAGCCATCCTGACTTCGGATGACGTCAATACAGATTTTAAAATACTTGTGAGAGAAACCGTAAAGATGAACTGTAAAATTCCTTCTTTGGTCAATATTTATATGGGATTATCACCCACGATGTCTTCTTTCGGTACGGCAGATAATCCTTCATTTGGAGATGTTGAAGAAACAGCTATCCTGATAAATATAAGTGATATATACGACATTAAGAAAGAAAGACATATTACGAACTTTCTTTCGCAAAAAGAAACCGATGAAAATAAATAACGCCGTCTTTGTCAAAAGTAGTCCCCAATGGGAATTATGTCCGCAAACAAATTTGCCCGAATACGCATTTATTGGCAGGTCAAACGTAGGAAAATCTTCGTTTATCAATATGATAACGAACAATAGTAAACTTGCAAAAACATCATCCAAACCGGGAAAAACACAGATGATTAATCATTTCTTAATAAATAATTCATGGTATTTGGTTGATTTACCGGGATATGGTTATTCAAAAACAGCTAAATCTGTTAGCGTTGGCTTTAGCAAAATGATTTCGGACTATATTCTTTATCGTCCCAATCTGGTAGCTGTTTGCGTGCTTATTGACAGTCGGCACGAACCCCAACAAAATGATTTGGACTTTTTGTTTCGACTTGGAAAAGAAGCAATCCCTTTTGTATTGATATTTACCAAAACAGATAAACAAGGTGTTGTAAGAACAAAGGAAAATATTGACGTTTTCCTGCAAAAAATGAAAGATCATTGGGAAGAACTTCCTCTTTATTTTATCTCTTCTGCCGTAACGAAAGCAGGTAAAGAAGATTTTTTGGATTTCATTGACAAAACAAACAAAAAAATGAAATAAAAAAAGTCTCTATCAGTAATTTTCAACGCACAAATTGCAAATCTCAGTATACAAATTGCAAATCTCAGCGTACAGATTTCAAATCTCAGCATACAAATAGCAAATCTCATCATACAAATGGGAGATTTCATCATACAAATGGGAGATTTCATCATACAAATGGAAGATTTCATCATACAAATGGGAGATTTCATCATACAAATGGGAACTTTCATCATACAAATGGGAGATTTCATCATACAAATGGGAGATTTCATCATACAAATGGGAGATTTCATCATACAAATGGGAGATTTCATCATACAAATAGTAGTTTTCATCATACAAATGGGAACTTTCAGCCTGTACAAAGCAATTCTCAACATGCAAACAGGTCTATCCGAAAACTATCAAACGTTTCGTATATTCGTCCTTCAATAATTAGCTACGCTGCTCTTACGGGTGAAAATTGAAAATTGGCTGACGCAAACAAAAATAATTAGTGTCTGTCCGAAAACGCATAAATTCATTTCTTCAATGTATAATTGTAATCAGAGAATAACAGTAAAGGGCTGAAAGCCCACAATCAATAGCACAGGGCATTACTAATTGAAAATTGAAAATTGAAAATTGAAAATGAGTTGACGCACATTGTTTGAAACAAACTCCTCTCTGTATTCTCT
>JAIROC010000031.1 GCA_031257735.1 Bacteroidales bacterium
CAGCCCTGCATCCGCTCGAAAAAATCAACTCCTCCCCTACCCGCTTTGTCATACCGTAAACAGAAAGAGGACATGTTTTATCATCTTCCGAATAGGGCTTATATCCTTTGCCGTCAAAAACATAGTCCGTGGAAATATGTACCAAAAAAATAGCGTTCTTCTTTGCAATGTCTGCAAGATGACCAACGGCATGAGCATTCAATCGCATGGCAAGTTCTTTTTCCTGTTCCGCCTTATCTACTGCCGTATAAGCGGCACAGTTAATAAATACATCTGGATGATTTTCGGAAACAAAGTTTGCAATTGCATCATAATCCGAAATATCCAAGGTATCTATATCGGTAAAAATAAAATTAGTATCAGGATAATTATGGGAAATATCCTTTAGACTGCGTCCAAGTTGTCCGTAAGCGCCAAAGACTGCTATATTCATATATTATAGATTAAAATGTTTTTTCAGTATTCCAAATTCATTTTCCGTCAAGAAATGACTATCGTTCAGCTTACGCAATTGCTGTTCAAATTCCACATAACGATATTGTTGATATAAGGATACAGAAGTAAAATACTGTAATAAAAAAGGTAATTTGTCATATTGTCCTATTGCCTGAACCAACGACAAACAAACTTCATCTATTGTGCCGACACATTCAAAGGGTTTTTCATTTGTCAATCCACATAATTCACGGAAAACAGGCAATAAGTCTTCTTTCTCAAAGAGATTTTTACCAAAAATACAAGTCAATTGTTCAGGAGGGATATAAGGCGACAAAATAATAAAGGTAAATAAACATTTAGCGCAATTACAACACCATATATCTTTTTTACTTCCCACATTGCAACTCTTGAATACAGAAAAATACTGTTGCTGTTGAGAAAACAAACAGGCAATTTGCAATTCATTTAAAGGACGAAGAAAACTGTAATAATTCACTTCCTTAGACAAATAGGTTGCGACATAAGTACGAAAATCATATTCAAACTCAAACGACTTTGAATATTGGTGATTTATATCCAATCCGATTACGGTCGGCTCGTTAGCGCTTAATTCATTGGAAAGCGCTATATTTTTTTTCCCCGAAACCACAGCAAGCAACACAGAATAAAAAGCCAACATGGCAGAAAAAGGTGTATGTCCGTTTAGAAATTCCTGTTCATTCAGTTTCAACAATAGCGGATCTATTTTCCGTTGTATCTCCAGAAAATTATTTTCAAAACCTGCAATTCGTATTGTATCCAAAGTTGCGCCACGTGGATTGATAACCATCGGTATTACTTTGAAAGGACGCATAAGTTCAAGCGTAACGATAGAATCTTTCCCGCCCCCAATGGGAATAATAGTTTCATCCTTCAAAGTAAAAGAGAAAAGCGTTTTTTTTGCATCATCTCCACAGGCGATAATCTCCGTAAAATCAAAAAAATTTACAGTTATCCCATTGAGATAAAAAAATTCGCCCAATCCATGATAATATAATTTTTTCCAAAATGAAATTGCCTCTTCGGACAAAGTTCCCGCTTTTATGCGAATAAGAGGAGAACAGATAGCTTTCCAATAACTTATCAATTCTATCATGCCGATGGAAAAAATAAACGTATCCAATCGTGATAAAGCATTAGAAGTATAAAAAGTATCAAAACTTGCATGATATTTCAACCTTGACTCCACATTAAAATGAATATCCTCCCCTGTTGAAAATTGAAACTGCATGAATAAATCTTTGTTATCAATCCGATAACTATATGAATCGTAAGAGAAAACAGGATATTTATCCCGTAAAAATAAAAAACGTTCTCTGTTGTTTTGAATAACCATAAACCTGTATTAAAAATAAAGTGCAAGTTTACAAAAAAATATTGAACTATCGGTAAAATAATAGATATTTTTTTAATCAAACAACTACACTATACTCAAAGAACAAAATATCAATAGAATAAAACAACTAACATAGGTAATTATGAATTATGAGTTATGAGTTATGCTGACGCAAACAAAATAACCCCTTTGTTCGGACGAGGTTCTACCTCGTTCGAATTATCCTCGCAGGTTCTACCTGCACAGTAAAAAGAATATAAAATAAATGCAGGCATAGCCTGCTTGGATAGAGCGAACGAGGTAGAACCTCGTCCGAACGAGACCTTAGACGCCAACAACGAAAACGTCATCATCATAAGCATCTCTAAAAAGTTTTATCAGACAATATGAGAAAAAGATGTATATTTGCAGTAATTTTTACATCAATTCAATAGCATAAAATAGAATGAAAAAATATTTAAGGATAGAGAGTTTGGATAGTGATTTACAGCTATATATCTACAGAGAGAATAGAAAATTGTATTTACTTAATAACCAATAAAATTTTGAAAATATGGCAAAACAGAGAAAAAATGTTGTTATGTATGGAGTAAGTGGTAAGATTGGTGATATATTAATCTTTAGCCAACGGAATGGTAAGACGATAATATCGAGAGTTCCACGAATAAAAAGAGTAAGACTATCAAAAAAACAGAAAGAGCATCAAAAACGCTTCCAAAAGGCAACTATTTTTGCAAAGACTATCATCCATACTGAAGAAGGACAGGTATATATAAAAGCGGCAAAAGAAAAAACAGGTCTTACAGCATATAATATTGCTATTGCTGATTTTATGCATGCACCGGAAATTAAAAGCATTAACATATCAGCATATAAAGGCAAGATTGGCAACAAAATACGCATTAAGGCAATTGATGATTTTGCAGTAAAATCGGTACATGTACGAATTAACAATGCTGAAGGTTCTATCATAGAAGAAGGAAATGCTGTAAAAAGCGCCAAAGATAGTTGGATTTATACGGCAGTAAAAAATAATACAACATTAAAAGGGAATAAGATTATAATTACCGTATCAGATATACCTGGAAACTGTACTACTGCCGAAGAAAACTTATAGCGATGATACAGCGATGATACAGCGATGATATAGGAATGCCGATAAACTGACAATAGATAAACGACTTACAAATATAAAATATTATAAATGATTAAAAATAAGAGCGAAAGAATAAAGAGATAAAAGAACGAAGCAGGAAGCAATATCGAAAAAATTTATCTATTTGTATGTAATTGAAAAATTTCATGTAACTTCGCGTATTAAAAATTCTAACAAATATGCAACAGCAAAAAGCAAGTATTGAAACAGTTATAATGCCTTTAAACTGCAACAAATAATAAAAATGATTATAGGGAAAAAAATCAGAATGGTATACTATATGAAGTATATATCTAATATATGTTTGTTTATTGTTTTATTGTTTAGCTCAAATACAGTATTATCGCAAAATGATATGTATCGAAAAGTATTATCAGGAATATATATAGAGATTCAAAAAGACACAACGAATCTAAGTCGTTATACAGAAGATAATGAAATATATAGAGCGGAAAATAAATATTATTTTTCGTATATACATATAGACGGAAATAATAATGAATATTATTATAGTTGCAGTAATAATGATATTGAACATTGCGAATATATTTCAAAAAATAATATATCAGATACAACGATTGTGGGTATTTTAATGAGAGTAAAACCAGATATATCTGATTTTACCAGAAATCTCCCTGATTATGATCAAACCGTTATAGAATATCGTTTTATTACACATAAAGGGGATATTATATATCAAAATTCAGAGTTAACAGGATTGGTAGAAAATAAAAAGAATATTTGGATGCATCCAACAAGAGTAGGTTTATTTAGAATATTAGAATTATGTCCATTTCCATTTGTACAGTACCCTTGTAAAAAAGGACAAAAATGGAAATGGAAACTACAAATAGGAGAGAGATGGAGAAATGTTCGTTGGATAACTTGGAAAGGAACTATTACAAACAAATATCAATATAAGGTTGTTGATGATGACGCTATTATCAGTACAAATTTTGGAGAATTGAAATGTAAAATAATAAAATCTATCGCAAAAAGCAGAATAGGAACAACCGAATTAACTGCCTATTTTAATGAGATATATGGTTTTGTAAGGTTAGAATATGTCAATATAAATAAATCGAAAATTATAATGCAACTTATTAAATTTGAAAAAAAATGACATTGTCTTCTCTACTGGTTAATGTATGTTATTGAAATCTGACGTAAAAGCGTAATTCTCTTTCGGCGGTGAAGATAGTAGTCCATTCATCCGTTTTGAAATCAAAACAAAAACAACCTCCCGTTTGTACATAAGAAATAAAATCAGGAAGAAAAAAGTGAACAATGTTCGTAATGGTTGGATTGTGTCCGACGATCATAATGTTATTGACAGTTGCATTATCCTGACCTACAATAATGTTAAAATATTCTTCCTGACCTCTCAAATAAAGATTTTCTGTCGTAATGATTTCAGTTTTGGGATAATGGATGTGTTGAGCTATTATTTCTGCTGTTTGTACGGCACGTAGGGCTGAACTTGAAAACAGCGCGTCTATTTTACAATGAGTAGTGTTTAGATGACGTCCCAATTTGTTTATGCGTTCAATTCCGAGAGGCATTAGTTTTCTTGCAATGTCGTTTTGCGTTTTATCTGCCTTTGCGTGTCTGACAAGATATAAGGTTTTCATAGAATATATTTTATTAAAACAGTTTTAAATGGTCGAATAATGGAAAGAAATTTTTCATTGTAGACAAGGAAATTACTCCACATAAAACAACAAATATAATGGCAATTATCTGTGGAGGGATATGCGTTATTTTACTTATTAACGTAGCGTCTCCCGCTTTGTTCGGATATTTAAACGATAGATAAAGAATAATAAAACAGGAAAACAGGGAAGATAAAAATAATATATCCGCATAAATACTTGCCAATATCTCTATGATGACTGTCTTTTTTTTGTATAATAAATATCCGTTTGCAAGAATAAAAGAGATAGCCCAAAAGATACCAAAACCATTTCTAATATAAGCTACCAGAAAAATACAGGTTAGAACACATAAAATAATGATAAATATTTGTTTATAATTGGAATCTATTGCCCAGAAACTCAACCAAGCCATAGCGGAAGAAAAAGGATAGCCCACCCATGCGATAAACATTGTTTTTATTTTTCCAGCGCCCATGATATGCGTTTCGCCTGACGTATCGCTGAATAAATTTATTTTACTAATTTTAGCGCCTGTCAACAAAGCCATTAAAACATGTCCGCTTTCATGGATCATTGTTTCCAAAACACGAATATATTTTCCGACAACAGGAATATACATCACGCCAAAACATACTGTCAAAACAGCATAAAAAACAAATTCTTTATTAGACAGTAAATCTCTCATACAGATAAAAAAAGGGAAGGAAAATTTTCATTCCCCCCTTTCAAAATTCGTTTACTTTGCGAACAAAAAGTCTTTTCCTAAATAGACAGCGCTTTCACCAAGCATTTCCTCGATACGAAGCAACTGATTATATTTACATAAACGGTCGGTGCGACTTGCAGAACCCGTTTTAATCAATCCTGTATTCAACGCTACGGCAAGGTCGGCAATCGTGGTATCTTCCGTTTCTCCTGAACGATGGCTGATAATAGCAGTATATCCGTTACGATATGCCAAATTGACGGCATTGATTGTTTCTGTAAGCGTACCTATTTGATTTACTTTTACCAAAATAGAATTGGCAACACCTTTTTCAATACCTTCTTTCAAACGGCTTGAATTGGTAACAAACAAATCATCCCCCACCAATTGAACATTTTTTCCGAGCTTATCTGTCAATAATTTCCATCCATCCCAATCGTCTTCTGCCATACCGTCTTCAATAGAAATAACAGGATAACGCTTACACCAATCTGCCCAAAAATCAACCATTTGAGCGGGCGTAAGTTTTGCGCCATTTGATTTATGCAGATGATATACATTTTCTTCCTTTATATAATATTCAGAAGAAGCAGGGTCAAGAGCGATACAAATATCCTCTCCCGGTTTATATCCTGCTTTTTCAATGGCTTCCAAGATAACGGTGATTGCTTCTTCGTTTGATTTCAGATTAGGAGCAAATCCGCCTTCATCTCCCACATTGGTAGAGTATCCTGCTTTCTGTAACACGGATTTAAGTTGATGAAAAACCTCGCTTCCCATACGCAAAGCATCCCCAAACGTGGACGCTCCTATAGGCATAATCATAAACTCCTGAAAATCGATAGAATTATCAGCATGAGACCCCCCATTTAAAATATTCATCATGGGAATAGGCAGCGTATTGGCATTAACGCCTCCTATATAGCGATATAACTCTTGATTTGTTTCCACTGCAGCCGTTTTTGCGCATGCAAGTGAAACCCCTAAAATAGCATTTGCACCCAAATTACTTTTATTTTCCGTACTGTCAAGTTCTATCATTCTGGCGTCGATTAAATCTTGACGATCTACGGGATAGCCTTTTAATTCTTCGGCTATTGTTTTGTTAATGTTTTGTATTGCTTTGAGGACGCCTTTTCCTGCGTATATACTTTTGTCGTCATCTCGCAATTCAACGGCTTCGTGTATGCCCGTTGATGCTCCCGACGGAACGGATGCCCTTCCTATAGCGCCTGACTCGGCATAAACATCTACTTCTACTGTGGGATTACCCCTTGAATCTAAAATTTGTCTTCCTTTTATATGAATTATTCTACTCATAATGTTTTTCTATTTATTTTTTAAAACTCGGCAAAGGTACAAAAAAACAATTACATTATACATGAAATAAATATTACATTTGTAATGAAACAGGATAATATGCTCTATTGCTTCCTTTTACTCTTTGTCAAATCAGTGTTTTCACACAACCTCTGTAGAGGTAAGGTCTTCTTACCCCCTCATTTTCAATTTTCAATTTTCAATTTTCAATTAATGAAGTAGCGCTTTTATCGAACAGATACAGCGCTTTGCTGTTATTCCTTTTTTACCTTCGTAAAAGGGATTGTTAATTTTTTACATAAAGTGCATGGATATTAAAAATAAAATTGTACTTTTGCAGCATTCAAGGAAATCTCCTTTCCATTGCAAAACGAAAGGGGTTGGAAGACGTTAGTCTTTCTTTAGTTCTTTAATTCATAATCTTATTTAATTGTTAGGCGGGTTGTACTCTTTTCCCGCCTTTCTTATATTTTAATGATGAGTAACTTTTTTGTCCGAATATTTTTATATTTTCAAAAACATCTTCTACTTTTGTGGGGATTATTGTTAGCGATAGTCGGGTTATGTATTTATTTTATTTCGGGACTTCATCTTGTGGAAGATGTTAGTAGTTTCCTGCCTCAAAATAAAAATAATACAAGAATAAATTATGCCTATCAACATTTGGGCGCTGCCAATAAAATTGTTGTCAATATTGGATTGTCAGACAAAACAATACATATAGACGAAACAAACAGAACCTTTTTGACAGAAGTAACAACTTCTTTTGCGGCATTGCTCTCACAAAATGATACCGCTCATCACATCAAAAGTATACTCTATGAAATCAATCAAAAAGAAATAACTGTCATGACCGATTTTTTAATTCGGAATATGCCTTATTTCCTTTCAAAAGAAGATTATCAGCGAATAGATACGCTTTTGTCCCTGCAAAAAATAGAGGAACAATTGCACAACAATAAACAGATATTACTTTCTCCCATGGGTGGTTTTGTCCGCAATGTTCTCATGACAGACCCTTTGCATTTTACTAATACGATTTTGCAGGGACTGGATGTTTTTCAAATGGACAGTCAATATCAAATGGAAGATGGTTTTATCTTCAATAAAGAAGGAACAGAAGTCATTATAACTCTTACCTCTGCCTATCCTGTCAGCGAAACATCTCAAAATAAATTATTGTCGAAAGATATTGATCTTGCTATTGCCCAGACAAAACAACACTTTGATAACAAAGTTGAAATAACAGCCTTTGGCGCTGCCATGGTTTCCGTGTCCAATGCAGACAGGATAAAAAAAGACAGTTTTCTATCTATCGGTTTATCGTTAATTTTTATATTGGCGTTGTTGATTTATTTTTTCCGCGACTTGAGAAGTTTGTTTTTAATTGCATTTTCTGTTTTGTTTGGGGCGGTGTTTGCCTTGGGGGTAATTGTTTTATTTAAAGATACGGTGTCGGTTATCGCCATCGGAATTGCTTCTATTATCATGGGGATTGCTATCAATTATCCACTTCATTTTCTCGCTCATTACAAGTACGAAGGTAACAAAGAACAAACCATAAGAGAGATCATTACGCCTCTGCTTATCGGAAATATAACCACAGTCGGCGCTTTTTTGAGTTTGCTTTTTATCAGTTCCGATGCGATGAAGGATTTGGGATTATTTGCTTCCCTGCTCTTGATAGGGACTATTTTATTTGTACTTGTTTTTTTACCTCATTGCTTGAAAAAAGATCCCTTGACAAACAAAACAAAAGAACTCCGCTTAACCTTCGGTCGATTGGCTTCTTTTGCGCCTGAAAAAAATAAATGGATAGTTTGGTCTGTACTTTTTTTAACAGTTATTTTCTTCTTTTTCAGTTTGGACACCTCTTTTGAGACCGACATGCACGCCATCAATTACATGACAAAAGAACAGCGTGCGCAGTTTGAAAAACTGATAAAAGAAAATAACCCCAATAAAAAAACACTTTACTGTATCGCCGAAGGCAGAAACATGGAAGAAGCCCTGTCAAACTATGAATACTGTTTGCTTTATTTGGATAGTCTTTTCAGAGACAGTCTGCTTATCAGGAAAAGCGGCATTGGAATATATTTGCCATCACAAAAGATGCAACAACGTAAAATTGATAATTGGAACAACTTCTGGAAAGATAGACGTGTCGCTTTATTGGAAAATTTGGATAAAGCAGCCGCAAAACAGGGATATAATACAACCGCTTTTGATGTTTTTAAATCCATTTTGCTGAACGATTATACGGTGCAGCCTCCAGAATATTTTTCTATTATCCAAAATAATCCTGTGGAAAATTATTTGTCAGTTATGCCTGAAAAATCAATGGTATTTACGCTGTTGCAGTTGAATAAAGATAATCAATACATTGTAGAAGAAAAACTAAATTCTATCAGTGATAATATTTTTGTTTTTGACAATACATCCTTAACGCAAAGAATGATTAACGCACTCTCGGATGATTTCAATTATGTAATGTATATTTGTGGTTTTATTGTTTTTTTATTTCTGTTGTTTTCTTTTGGGCGAATAGAGTTAAGTATATTGGCATTTATTCCTTTAGCAACGGCATGGATATGGATACTTGGTTTAATGAGTATATTCGGATTAAAATTTAACATTGTCAATATCATTCTGGCAACCTTTATCTTTGGACAGGGTGACGATTATACTATTTTTGTTACTGAGGGATTATTATATGAATACAGTTATGGTAAGAAAATGTTGGCGTCTTTTAAAAATTCGATTATTCTGTCGGCAATTATTCTGTTTCTGGCAACAGGAATGCTTATTTTTGCACAACATCCTGCTATGCGTTCTTTAGCGGAAGTTACCATCGTAGGAATGATATCCGTATTGATCATGGCGTATATTTTTCCGCCATTACTGTTTAATGCCTTGACAATGAAAAAAGGAAAGCCGCGTTTAATGCCTGTTACTTTGTGGAACTTCTTTAAAACTGTTTGTTCTTTTGTTGTGTTTCTTATCGGTTCTATTGTCTTGACAATAATTGGTTTCTTCTTACTGACATTGGGAAGAAAAACAAAAAAACACAAAGATAAGTATCATTATATCCTTTATGTTACCTTCAAAATCCTGTCCAAAGCCATGATACAGGTCCCTTTTAAGGTAATAAATACGCACAATGAACATTTTGATAAACCCGGAATTATTATTGCCAATCATCAATCTCATATTGACTTACTCTATACATTGATGCTTTCGCCCAAAATTATTGTCCTGACCAATCAATGGGTATGGAACTCGCCTTTTTATGGCTGGATAATTCGTTATGCTGATTTTTTACCTGTTATGGATGGCATAGAACAACATGTAAACAAGTTGGCAAAACTGATAGCGGATGGATATTCTATCCTGATTTTTCCTGAAGGGACACGTTCAGAGGATTGTTCTATTGGACGTTTCCATAAAGGAGCTTTCTATTTGGCTAATAAATTGAATCTGGATATTACCCCGCTTGTAATTCACGGAACAGGACACGTTTTTCCGAAAAAAGAATTTCTGTCGAGAAAAGGACAAATTCATATCAAAATAGAGAAGAGAATAACTCCAAATGATCCCCTGCGTAAAGACAAAGATATTGCAGATGTCGCAAAAAGTATGAGAATATTATACAAAGAACAATATAATCATCTTGCATCTCAAGTGGAAACAATCTCCTATTTTAAGGATAAAGTTTATCATAACTACATTTATAAGGGCGTTACGGTCGAACGAAGAGCAAAAGAAAATCTGAAACGTTATGATAGTTATCAGTCTATGATTATCTCGCGTTTGCCTGATTATGGAAATGTTTTGATTGTAAATTGTGGACAGGGAGAATTTCCTTTACTCTGTTCTCTGGTGAAGAAAAATCTATCCATTACCGCCATAGAACAGGATACAAATCTATTAGCCATTGCTAAAAATTGCATTTCTATTCCCGATAATCTTTTTTATCAGGAAAATGTGGAAGATATTGAAAAATACGATACCTTTGTCGTGTTTCATCCTACACAGCAACAACGGGACAAATTAAATGCAATAAACAAACAGCTATTGTTTGTTACGTCAAATAATACTGTATTGGAGAATACAAATCAATAAAATATGTGCTAAGTTAAGTAAAAAATAATCAAAACACTCATGAGCAATAATAAATACGATATACTTATTGCGGGAAGCGGTTTAGGAGGATTAGTCTGTGGATATATTCTTTCAAAAAATGGCTATAAGGTTATCATTGTAGAAAAAAATCCGCAAATCGGAGGTTGTCTACAAACATTCAAGAGAGGCAACGTTAAATTCGATACGGGAATGCACTATATTGGCAGTATGGAAGAAGGACAAATTTTGCATCGTTTCTTTAAGTATTTAAACCTTTTGGATGATGTTCCTTTGAGCAGATTGGACAAATCAGGTTATGACGTAATATCCATAGCTGGAGAAAAATATAAGTTCGCTTCGGGGTATGATGGGTTTATCGAAGAATTGGCGCGAAAATTTCCACAAAACAAAAACGATATACAACAATATGTTAGACGTATCAGGGAAATTGCCAATGCTTCCCCCCTGTATAATTTGCAGGAAATTAATTCGCCCGTCTTTATTGAAGCGGATTATATAAAAACAAGTATCAATGAATTTATCGCATCAATAACCCATAACCTGAGACTACAAAATGTATTGGCAGGAAATCTTCCGCTCTATGCTGGCGTAAAAGACAAAACGCCAACCTATATTCATGCTTTGATTAACAATTTTTACATACAAAGCGCCTATCGAATTGTAGGAGGAAGCGATACCATTGCCAATTCTCTCGCAAAATCTATCCAATCATTTGGAGGCAAAATACTAACTCATGCAGAAGTAGAACAGTTTATTTGTAATGAAAATAAAATGACCTCCGTACTGCTGACAAACGGAAATGTAATAGAGGCTGATTATTTTATTTCCAACATTCACCCGCAAATTACAATGGAAAAAATCCAATCCAAACTCATTCGAAAAGTCTATCGTGAACGAATTGCCAATTTGGAAAATACCCTTTCCAATTTTACCCTGTTTATCAAGTTTAAGAAAGAACAGACAGAATACCTCAATTATAATTTTTACTATTACGACCACGAAGATGTATGGGCTTCCAATAATTATGATATTGACAAGTTGCCACAAAGCTACTTATACATGCACCAAAGCGTACAGGATGGAGCTACTTTTGCCGAAAGCGCTCAAATGATTGCATACATGCATTATAATGAAGTAAAACAATGGGAAAACACAAAAGTGGGCAGAAGAGGCGCTGATTATAAAGCATTCAAAGCAGAAAAAACACAGAAAATGCTTGATAAACTCGAAAATTCTTTCCCTCATATCAAAAGCGCTATCGACGCAGTTTATACATCTTCTCCATTAACGTACAGAGATTACACCGCAACCAAAGAAGGTTCTATGTACGGAATTATCAGAGACAAAAATTTTCCAGCCCATACTCTTGTCTCGCAGAGAACCAAAATTCCTAACTTGTTTATGACAGGTCAAAATATTAATTCACACGGTATATTAGGCGTTACCATTGGCGCTATGATAACTTGTGCCGAATTTTTAGGCATAAATACTATCATCCGTGAAATAGAAAAAGTGAATAATTAGTGTCTGTCCGAAAACTCATAAATTCATTTCTTCAATGTATAATTGTAATCAGAGAATAACGGTAAATGGCTGAAAGCCAGCAATCAATAGCACAGGGCAACGCCCTGTGTAACGTAAATTCCTAAAAACTAAGCCATGATAGGGCGTAATCAATTATAGGATGATATGATATTTTGGGAAAACATGGATTAAGCCCTTTGAGAGGCTGTGTGAAAACACATAAAAACGTCCAAACAACGCCGGCATTGCGAGCGTAGCGAAGCAATCCCTGACCAAAAACGCATTGATTGTTAGGGATTGCCACGTCGCTGCGCTCCTCGCAATGACGACCTCTGTTGTTACGGGGGTACTTTTCACACAACCCCCGTTCGGACGAGGTTCTATCTCGTTCGCTCTATCCGAGCAGGCTATGCCTGCATTTAACCGGCGGTTACGCTGCGCTTCACCGTCGGTTATGCACATGTCGCCCCTGCGGGGCTTTGCGTTTTGCGCTTTCGTCTCTTCGTTC
>JAIROC010000048.1 GCA_031257735.1 Bacteroidales bacterium
GGAGACGCTATTGCAAATCAATTTAAAATTCTTGGAGGATTGTTTACTACAGATAAAAACAGAAATTTCTGGGGACAAACATGGGAATTTATCTCTCGTTTTACATGGCAGGGGATACAAACAGCCATAGGACATAGTGTGGCTCAAGTATATAACACATTTGGTGGTGTAAGTAAAGTGGATTACTCAAATGGTGCAACAGTATTATTTTCCCATTGGCATCAAGGAGGTTCTGCTGTAACTATCAGTAGCTATATCATGGGAGATAAAAACACGATAAAAGCTGATCCTAATAATTCTCTTTTTCAACATGAATACGGACATTATTTACAGAGCCAAGCTATGGGACCCACATACTTATCAAGAGTTGCTATTCCTAGTTTGTTTGGAGCAGCAGGAAACAATGAGCATGATTTTCAAGTTTATGAACAAGATGCAAATTTGCGTGCATTTACCTATTTCAATAACAAAATTGATGAATTTTATCAAACAGAAGCAGAGTATCAGTTTAATTACGCATCTGGAATTGAGAAAGGTTGGAATTTCTACTTAAATCCATTAGATTTGAATCATTCAAAGCAACGTAATATTTACTATGATTATCGCAATAGTGATCATTCTAAGTCTATTAATTCATGGAGATTGAAAGCACAATGGTATGAATATCTATGGGGAACTTTAGATTCTTTTTCAAATACTTTATTTATAGGAATAGGAAATCACATTTATAATAACTCACATAGACCATAATTAATTTAAAATTATATAATCATGAAGAAAAAATTTGTTTTTATTATCATTATCGGAATATTTGTTTTTATTTTAGATAGTTGTTTTTCTACGGAACATTATGTAATAAAAAACATTGATGTTTTTGGTGTGAAACTTCTAAACAATACAGAAGAAGATTTGAATAAACATTTTGAGATAATAGAAGATACTTTAAAGAATAGATTAGGTTTTCTAATTTTTGGAAAAACAGAGTACATTTATGGACATTTGCCTTCTCTGTTCCATGAATGTTATGCAACAACTGTACCCAAACAGCTTGATAATAGTATAGATATTAATTCATTGGAATTAATATTGGATAAGGACATTATTTTTGAAGGGAATATTATCAAGAAAAATACTAGTTTATGGAATCATCCTCTGTTAAAAGAATATCAATGGTATTATGAATATCCTTATGAATATCCACGGTTGGGTTATTCAGTGGTTATTGGGTTTAATGAGAATTTTTATGATAAAGTTTCTTTATCTTCTGCAAATTATAGAATCACAATATCATGTACTACAACTGATTCATACAAGTTATCAAAAACAATTAATTTGTTTATTATATTATAATGGTATTATTCAATCAATTATTGATTTTATATTTTGTCATATGGTAAAAAAACAGTCTATTTTAAAAGTTAGACCAAATGAATACAGATGATATATATTCTTGATGATTTGCATACAAATATAGTTTGAAAATCAGACAAATGATGAAAGATGGACTTTATTTTGATCCTAAAATAGATTATGGTTATTGGTAATTACTGAATAAAATAAGAATAAAATGAGAACAAGCATAATTACAATAATATTTTTATGGTTGCTATGTACAGCATTTAATTGTGAGAATAAGAATTGTCATAAATACATTGGATTGATAAATAATACAGATATAGATGTATATATTAAAGGGGTTACTATACACGATACATCAGGTTTTGCTAGTTTATTTCCTAATCCAATTACAGATGATACCTATAACGTAAAACCACATACAAAGAATAAAACTGGATTAATGAGGCGGAGTTGTATTGAAAGCAATATTGTGAATTTTTACAGAGTTTATATATTTGATGCAAACGTACTTGCAACGGTCTCATGGAGTACAATAGCAAAAAACCACATAGTTTTACAACGATATGATTTAACTAAGGAGGATTTACAACGATTAGATTGGGAAATAACCTATCCGCCAAATGAAGCAATGAAGGATGTAAAAATGTATCCGCCGTATAATCCACCATACTAGATTTTTCACTACTTTTGCAAAAAGTTTTTGTCTAATGGAAAGGTCAGAGATAAAGTCAGGTGTTTGGTTTTCTATTTATAAGGTAGAGTGTTATTTTTATACATCTTCCACCCTGTCTTATTCTTTTATTTATACAGATCATATAGGTAGCGTAGACAAAATAACCGACAAAGACGGCAATGTTGTAGACAGCATGAGTTTTGACGCATGGGGTAATCGCAGAAACAGACTTAACTTCTCCAAAAGGGAAGAAAATATAACTCACTTAATAGATCGTGGCTTTACTATGCATCAGCATTTGGATGTCTTTAATCTCATAAACATGGGCGGACGAGTATATGATCCGGATGTACAACAGTTTCTCAGTCCCGACCCATACGTCCAAATGCCAGATAATACACAAAACCTGAATCGCTATGCTTATTGCATGAACAGTCCGACAATGTATGTGGATCCGAGTGGAGAAATAGCATGGTTTGTTCCTGTAATTATTGGCGCTGTAATTGGGGCTTATACAGGAGGCACTATAGCAAATCAAGGAGAGATGAATCCTATAAAATGGAATTACAATTCAGGAAAGACATGGGGTTATATGTTTGGAGGAGCAGCGATAGGAGGGTTGAGTGGTTATGTGGGTTGGGCTATAGCAGGTTCAGGTATTCCATTTGCAAATACGTTATCTATGGTAGGGAGTTCTTTTGTAAATTCTTTGGGAACAAGTGTTTATACAGGAGGTCAAGTAACTCCAAGTGTCAGTTTTGGTGTTGCTTCGTATGATCTTGGAACAGGAGAATGGGGCTATCTTGGTAAAAAAGGAAATAAATGGTATGAAAACTTGGGGTATAGCTTAGGTGCTTTGGCAAATGTAAGCGATATATTGGCAGGGTTTAACCCTCAAAGTGTTGATTTAGTAACTGAACATTCAGATAATGTAGGACATTCTGCATTGGTAAAGGAAGGTACTACTACTGGGGTTGCAGGTTCTCCCGATCCTAACGCTTTAATTTCGGTTGGACCAGATTATAATGTACAAGATGCTAAACAAACTTGGCATTGGACTAGAGGCACTAATGGGTGGGATAGTCATTCTCGTGCAGGAGAAGTTATATGGAGGCAAAATTTAAAAGTTAATATGAGTACAATCGAAAGATATTCTAATTGGCTAAATAGTGTCTGTCCGGAAACTCCTTTTTTTGAACAGTTGGTAAAAAATAATAACATAAAAAAGGGGGATCATTGTCTTCATGTAACAAGAAAAGCAAAGTGTGGAGAATGAAAGTAAGCGGGGACGATTTGCCTCTTGTAGACAAAAAGTATCCGGTTATATCGACGATACCCTCCGGTACGGGTTGGGAAGTACAGGTAGTAGCAGAT
>JAIROC010000103.1 GCA_031257735.1 Bacteroidales bacterium
ACAGTCGTTTGAACAGGCATTGTTCGACATAGTCGAAGGAATGTTGCCTCTTGGTGGAGGCGTTAATCGTGGACACGGCTGTTTTTCAGGGGAAGTTTATAAAAATTCAAATGAAATAAAACGTGATGAACAGACAAATTAAGATAACGGAAATACCCAAAGACAAAAATTATGAGGGTTATCTTTGGATGAGCGACGAACAGTCGCCAAAAACCGGTTCGTTCGATAAATGGTTGAATATAACCGACGAAAGTAATCCTTTTATTGTAGAAGGACAATTGTATTCGAATGAAGAACAAAAATCATACAGTATTAAATATGTAGATGGCAAACATCTTGTCGTAGAATATGATTTGAATAAAATTCCCGACGGCTGGATTTCGAAAAAATCGGATAATAAAAAATTTATACCTAATCGGTTGAATAATGTTTCCGGAATACTTTTCCGCCAATACTGGAAACCGGAAAAGGATGAATTATGTGAAGGAATGGAAACGTTGATTCCTGCCGCTTATGTTTTTACAGGATTTGAATATAATAAAGAAAAGGAGGAAAAATAATATGCCAACAATAAAAGCGCCTTTCAATTTTGTCCCGGTAAGCGATAAAGTATTTTTTCCGGACTGGGCAGACCAGATATCACACGACATTCCGTTTAAAGATGGCGAAAGTGGTGTTATTGAATTGAAAATAACGGCAGAATCGCCTGTTTTTGTTCGTAATGGACATACGAAAAAAGAAAGCGAGATATATAAATCGTTTAGCAAAATCGACAATAAGTATTTTATTCCAGCAACGTCTATTAAAGGGGCAATCAGAAATGTTCTTGAAATTATGAGTTTTGGGAAAATGACGCAAGTTGAAAATGACAGCTTCGGCATAAGAGATTTAAATTCTACAGAATACAGAAATTTAATGAAAAATCAACATTGTGGTTGGCTTCAATATGTAAATGGGAAATATATGCTAACCGATTGTGGAGAACCTGGTCGAATTTCATTAGAGACTGTTGATATAAAATTTGGTACAAACCTGGCAGAATTTGTTAGAAATAGAGATAATTTCAGGAGAGATTCAGGACGAACCGCGAAAGCTAAATATGAAACAATAGGACATCGCTTATATAAGGAAAATTTCACAGAAGATATGGAAATGATTAGCATAATGACAGAAGCAAATCCTGTTGACAGACGGAAGTTTGTGAAATTTGGCGGCAATCAGTCAGGTACATTAGTGTTGACAGGGCAACCCGGAGTTCGACAACAAAGAAGAGACGAAAGGTGGTTCGGTAAATTCTACGAATTCGTGTTCTTTGATGTAGAAACCTCCCCCTTGGAAGTTGATGAAAATATTATCAGGGCATTTAAAACTGTCCATAAAAATTCACCGGATTTTTCCGATTATTGGTGTCCAAAGTTGAATAAAGGAGAAAAAATACCTGTCTTTTTTCAATACATTAATGACGGCGGCAGAAATCAGCTTCATAGCATTGGATTATCTTATCTGTATAAATATCCATACAAAAAATCGGTACATGAAGCAATACCTCATGATTTGAAAAACAACAAGAATCGACCTGATTTAGCTGATTGCATTTTTGGATATACAGGTAAGGATAATTCATTGAAAGGACGTGTGCAATTTTCAGCAGCTTTTTCCGACAATGCCGAGCAGGATACGGATAAAATATTCATTTTAGGTTCTCCCAAAGCATCCTATTATCCACTTTATATTCGTCAAGATAGCCTCAATGGATATAATACATACGATAACGGGGAAATATCCGGGTGGAAAAGGTATATGGTTCGAAAAAATGTTTGGGGAACAAAAACGGAATATAATCCCTCTCTTGATACGATTATTCATCCTGTTAAAAAAGGAAGTATTTTTACAGGAAAAATTCGTTTTCATAATTTGAAAAAAGTTGAATTGGGGGCTCTTTTATCGGCATTGACTTTTCATAACTCTGACGAATGTTATCACCAATTTGGTCAGGGAAAACCGTATGGTTTCGGAAAAACAAAAGTTGAAATTAAATTGTCTGATGATATAGAAAAACAAAAACTTGAATTAATGGCTTTGTTCGAAGATGCTATTTCTAAAGACATCAAACAACAATGGTGCAATAGTGAGCAAATGAAAGAACTTTTTACGATGGCTAAAGAAGAAGTAAATATAGATGATGCGTTTAAATATATGCACATGGATAATGACAGGAGCAAAAATGACTTTTTATCAGCCAAACGATTCAATGAATTTTTGCAAACATATTCTGTTTTGATAAATAAAAAATTTGCACCCGAAACTTTGTTGGAAGATATTGAGAAACAACGAAAAATTAAATATGATGACCTTATAAAAGAGGCGGAATCACTATTTAATGAACAGAGATATAATGAATCGTTAGAATTATTTGAAAAAGCGAAAGAAATAATGCCTGAAAGAAGAGAACATGGAGATAGAATAAAAGATATTCAAAACGTTATAGAACAGAAAAAAAGGGAAGAATTGCGACAACAACAAACCGAACAGGCAGAAGAAAATCGTAGAAGAGAAAATCAAATATCACTTTCAGACAAGTTGAAAACAATCACCAAAATTCCTACTTTAATTGGAAATTTGAAAACTTGGATGAAGCTGAATGGCATCGAATTTCTGGCAGATGAAGAATTGATTGTTCTAAAAGAAAAATTACAATCTATTATTCAGGCAATGAGAGAACGAGATAGAAAAGGCTGGAACGATTTCCAGAAATGGAGAGATCTGTCGGATATAATAGGAGAAGAAAATGTAAGAGAAATTTTAAGATATATTTTTAATCAATAAATTGAATATGTCAACACATCTCGTTTCTCTCATCAGCGACCATTTGCTTCCTAACTATCTTTTTATTAAAGAGATGGAAGGGAAGTATGATGATTTGTTGTTTGTTACTACTGAAAAAATGCACCTTGACAATATTGGCGTAAGACTCGAAAAAGCCTTGGGTATGGAAAAAGACAGCGTACAACGGGTTATCGTTTCGGAAGAAAATTTGAATGAAGCAGTCGGCAAACTCAACTCAATCTCATTTGCCGGCGACGAGCGTTTTATAGTCAATCTTACTTGCGGGACAAAAATCATGTCCATTGGCGTTTACAAGTTCTTTTCACGTTTCGAATCCTCTTTTTATTACATCCCTATTGGAAAGGATAAAATTGAAAATGTTGGAACTTCGGAAGATATTCCTCTCAATTACAAAGTTAATCTGCAGGAATATCTGACATTGTACGGATTGACGTTTACGTATGATATTACGGATAAAAAATTACCGGATAATATAGGCGCCGAATTTGAAGTATATGTATATAACCGTTTAAAAACAGAATTAAAATTGCGAAATGGTTTTATATTCAGAGGCGTAAAACTGTTCAGAGAAGATTCGGATAAAACAAACGATAATGAAATAGACGTGATGTGGGCAATTGATAATCAAATATATGTAGGAGAGTGTAAAGTGTCCTTAGTAAAACCAATGATTACAGCGCCTGAATATTTGGAGCAGATTATGTACAA
>JAIROC010000203.1 GCA_031257735.1 Bacteroidales bacterium
AGGTTCAGGCGTAATCGAGGCTGCCTGTAAAGTGATTATTAAGCAAAGGATGTGCAGTTCAGGCATGAGATGGACGGATAACGGAGCTAAAAATATATTGGTATTGAGATGTTTTAATGAAACAGACGGTAAATGGGGACAATTCTGGAATAAAATAACAAAACTCGGATATTAACATTAGATAAATGCTACACCCTCTGAAAGAATTGGTCATTAGGAATAGAATCAATTAATTTGGACTGATCTGTAAATACCAATTGATTAACAGCATCACCATTGCTATTATTAATTCCCTGCACCCATAAATTATCAGATAAATAAGCTATCTCTTGCATGTTTGGCGCTATTGGAAAGTGTCCGGAGACTTTGCCGTCAAAGGAGTAAATTAGTCCTTGACCCGTACTTCCAATCATCATTACAGTTAGATTGTTCTCATCAAAAACTTCTCCCGACAAAGTTCTTGCGTAGTCTTTTGGATCATTTCCCTGACGACCGATCTCTCTGATAAATTTACCTTTTCGATCGAAAAGATAACATTGCCTCCAAGTAGAAGCGACAATATAATCCTCAAGGACATGGAACCTTGGATATTTGTCGATCAGGCATTCCTCCGTTGTTTCAAGTGGCACATATTCTAATGAAACAACATATTCTGAAAGATTGAGTTGCTTCTGTTCGGCGCTGTTTAGCTGAATCTGATATGAATCAGATAATTTGTGTTTACAAGAAATTGTCAATACGTTAATAAACAGAGCGATTGATATAATATGTAATATATTCCTCATAACTAAATCCAATTTTATGGCATAAATTATTGAAAGGATGTAATATTAAAATCGGAGACTGCTATTTCTTTATCCCATATCACCTTTTGGTTCGACTGATTTTCCAACATTTGCATATATTGATTTATTGGAGACAATCCGACAGACATTCTTAGTTCATCAACTTTTTCACCATCCTCTATAGGCCAGATATAAGTCACATTTTCTCCTTTTTCGTTTTTTTTACTTATTGACTGCGTTCCGTATTTTTGTTTTTTCATATTTCTCATCAAGATTCTATCTTCTAATGTGGCAGCATCGGATTGTTGAAGGACTCCCTTAGCTGCCACTTCTTTAACCAAAGGAAAATATTTTTCCGCAAACGGATTCTGCGCATGGTCTATTACAAAAAACAAGGCTCTATTTGCATCATCGGATAATTTTTCAGGCCATCTGTGTTTATCTAACAATTCCGATACATATTTTTGATTACTCACATCAATAGCTTTCATTTCCGCCAGAACTGAAACAATATCTGGCGACTGCTGTTGCACCGCTTCCATTAATTTCTTTCTGATTTGTTGATCTTCATTTCCTATTCTGCATAATTGGGCATCAACTTCTTCCAAAACATAAGATTGAGCATACGTATTCCAGAAATTTAGCATACATAAAAATACGATTATTGTTTTTATTGAGTCCATTATAACTTATAAAATTAAACGAAATATTTCACCATTTTAGAGTGTGAGGGTTATAAGAACATTTTGAGGGTTTTGAATAAATATTTTCAGGCTCGCTAATAAATGCTCTACAGTCTGTACAGATACATCTGTATTCACAATCCTTGCAAATCAAAATTTGCATCTTATTAATCTTCCAAAATTCTTGGAAATTCTCATTTTTAGCGACATCAAAAATTGATTTTTCACTAATATTGCCATAGCTTCTTTTCATAGAAGGGCAATTTTTAATTTCTCCCGACTCATCAATAGATATTTTTCTATTCAAACATCCATTATATAGATAGTTCTCCATATATGAGCGAATAGTAGGTATTATAAAATCTTCTTTTAGTATTTCACCACAACAATCGCTGGAGTTAATATTTTTAGAAATAATACTTATTCTGTTTTTCATATCGTTTTTCGTTTTTTCTTTGGGGGCGCCATATAATGTAAGTAGTAAGAATGTATTATTTTTAGCCAGATGCTCTATACTTGTCCAATAATCATTGTTGTCATATTTCTACGTCAACTTCAACAGCAGTTGATACAGATAGTGAGGCTGACGCACTGAAAGAATAAGAATCACCACCTTTAATGGTAGATATCGAAGCCAAATCCATAGACTTCAATCTGAGTTTACTCAACTTCTTTTTCGGTTTTTCATTTTTGTTCATGATAAATATTTTTTAAAAAATTAATAATTCGATGTAAAGTAAAAAAAAAAAATGACAACACCTAAATAACTTGTTGTAAATTATAAATTTTTAACACACTCCGTATTGCGGCAATTATTCAGACCCCCATTGTGCGAGCCCAAAAATTTGCTGTAATAGCAAGTTGTACATAATCTTGTGTCATACGATAAAAAGAATGATAGGGTCTCAACCATGCACAATCATTAAATATCTTACACTCAATATAATAAATTGAAAATAATCATGTTTTTTCTTGCGGGATTAAAAAAGGTATTGTACTTTTGCGCCTATGGAAGAACAGATTAATGATATCTCGCAAACACTTCAAACGGTAGTGGAAGAGTTTTAGAGCAGTTGCGTCAGGATAATAGTTACGAGAAAAGTATGAACAACTAAACTTTATTAAAAATGAACCGGAAATTTCTATTATTCGCCATCGGACTATCTATTGCAGTATCTGTTCCCGGATATGCGCAAGAAGCAAAAAGGATCGGCGATTTCATCGAATCAACTTCATACAACGACGATAAACGCGGAGCTAAACGCCATCTGCAATATCGTCCCGATGAAAGGG
>JAIROC010000248.1 GCA_031257735.1 Bacteroidales bacterium
GGTGCAGGAATTCGTGCGAACTACAGAGATTTACGAGTAAATACGGATAATATCTGTTTAGACGGTGTAAAGTGGAAAACGATAAGAACTTCGGGCTTTATAGCAGATATGGACGTTATTACCGATGTAATAAATACTATTACCGATGCCACAGCATTAAAAATACCAGAAGATACAGTCAAACTAAACTTCACCGTATCTGACACTTTGGCATTTGATATAAATTGCAGCATTGATACCGCTTGTGCAATAACTGTTATTGGTGACAATGGTGAAACAGAAACAATAATCATGCCTAAAGACAGTAATGGTAATATTGAAAGTTTGCCAATAACTGTTACCGATAACGCGGGGAACGAATATGAAATAAACAATACGAATGATAAAATTGTTGTAGAAAAAAGGTCAAATGAAAAAATTGATACGGTACCAAAGAGAGATACTTTGGAATTAAAAGAGGATATTTTACTTGACAAGGATAATAATTGGTGGGTACATCAGTTTGACGAACCACTATTTGGCATGGAGACGTGTTGGAAAAATCAGTGCTGCAATCGTGCTGCTAATAAAATTTTAAATAATGCAGGTATCTCTACAAGTAGAGCTCAACAAATTGTGATTGTAAAAAGTAATAATTCCGAGTGTGGTGATATAGTAATGACTGATATAGCAGATTTCAACAAAGCAATACGAATTATTGATACGTCATTAAAAAAGCACGAGCTACCAATAATGGTAGGTGTACATCATCCCAAAAAGATAGAAACGCCAAATGGTACTACATGGCAAGATAATTGTTCCGGAAATATTCCAGCAATAACTAATCATTATATTGTTATTAGAGGGAAAAGGTATGATTCCGATAGAGGGCAATATTACTATTTATTTTATGAAGTCGGAACAAGCATAAGTGATAATGGAACAAGCACTGAGAATAAATTATATATAGATGAAACAAAACATATAATCAAAGGAGAAACAAAATATATTAAATATATGGGTTATTACACCGTAACTGAAGTTCGGAAAAATAACAATCAAACGTACTAAATTTTTATTGAATATGAAAAAATTATTAGCAGTTTTCTGTTTATTGATAATCACTCATCATAATTGTTTATCGCAAATTAAAAACACAGAATTTGCTGTTTTTGTGAACAAAATAACCGCAAAGAAAATGCCAAGGAAATGTAAGACACAATCTCTTAAAGACTTTAGTTGTTTTAGAAATTCAGCACAGCCCGCCTATGTTGTATCACTGGAAGAGGCAAAAAAATATTTTGAATACTCTGATAAGGATTACTATGTTATGGCATATGATTACGATATGGATGAAGATAGAAAGTTCAACTTTCGTAAAATAGAAAATCCGCCGTTCGTTGATAATAAAATTCTACAAAAAAAATATATAGCAGTACTGTATTATTCTTCTTTGTCCTGCGATATGGATGAATGCGACACAGCGATAGAAATTCTTAAAACTTTTACATTATTTGGCGATCCTATTGATAAGATTACAATACGTGGGCATTATACACAAGAATTTGACTGGATTGATTTTGTTTTTTTATCTGATAGCACTTTCAGAATTTTTCATTATATACCATATTTAGAAAATTTTGTAATAAAAGACGGAGGTTATTACATCATAGATAAGAACAAACCACAAACAGTGGTAGAAATAAATGATTATGAGATACAAAAAGGAGGAAAAATCAAACATATAGAAACTCACCAAAAACAATATTTGACTGAATTTATCAGTTATTATAAAATATATCAAGAAAATTCGGATGATCCAATGAATAATTATGATGAATGATAGGGTATTTCATAAAGAATATAAATTCAAACGGATATGAAAAGTAAATTTATTATACTCTTATTTTTACCTTTTTTTGTTTTTAAAATATTTGCAAATGAAAAGGATACATTATTGGTTTATCTTGTAGAGTCAGATTCTGCTTTGTCTGTGGATTTAGTTTTTGAGAATATGTATAATGATTCGGTTCTAATTCCAATGAAATTGGAAAATTTGTTTTTTAAAGATAGGATGACTTTCGGTATTAGCGTAATCACATATCTCAATAAGAAAGAATTTAGACTGCGAGACTATCCCGAAATCCTTATAGATGAGAGATTTATAAAGTTGTCTGATAAAATATTTCATCTACTGCCACCTAAAGAAAAAATAATATACCATATAGACATTAGACATTATTTGGGTTTGAGAACAATAACTGATAAAGATGAAATAGGGGCAAAAGTATATTTAAATTTTCCATACACTATAAAAACAATCAAGCAAGATTCAAATATTTCGCCTATGATAATGGAAATTACAACGAATTATATAAAAGTGAATAAATAATAATAGATAAATATTAGCACAGTAACTCACGAGATAGGGCATAATCTCGGATTGCAACATTCGTTTGAAAATGATCGAGATGAAACAGCTAATGTGTGTAGAGTTGGGACAAGAATACAGCAAGAGCGTACAACACGAAATATTATGGATTATCAAACAGGAGTAACAGACGACCGCTGTACTTTCTTTTTGTATC
>JAIROC010000327.1 GCA_031257735.1 Bacteroidales bacterium
GTACCTTTGAAGGTCGTCTGCGCATGTACGGTTGATGTGAATATTGCCGACAGCAAACAGACGGAAATTATATTTCGTGCTTTTTGCATTATCTATTTTTAAAAAACAGTACATAAATTCGGTCGTCCGATTGCTGTTTCATAATTCGATACAGGGGGACATAAATACTGATAGTTGCAATCGGAACATGGTTTTTCGTTACGGATTTTTCGCCACGAAGTGTTTTCTATCATTTCCTTATATATCAAGTCCAGTAAAGGCATGTTTTTAATATTTTCCAGTGGTTCGGCGTTGGGATTTGAAAAAACATTTCCATCGGAACAAAAATGCAATGTACCGTAAAAATTTGAATTTAATTTTTGATTTGCAAAAATTGTCTTTTGCTTTACTTCACTTTCTAAAATATCATTTTCACTAAGAAATGTATTTTCTTCAAAAAATATTATATTTTCGCCAGTAAAAAACGGATGAAATACTGTGTTAGATAAATTATACTGCTCTATTATTTGCTGCGACTGTGCATAATCATTATCCGAAGTAATTACGAAATGAAAAATGATGTTGTCAACTGCTATATTTTTTAAAACATCGTTGTCTAATGGGGATAATGGAAAATGAATAAAAATATTATGCTTAAAATCTTTTAAAAGTGATACCGACTTTATATTATAATTACTCAAATGAAAATAAATATTTACGTTAAAACGATATTCTTTTAATAAATTAGCAAGTCGCTCAAATTTACCATACTTAAATATATTTGCACCTGTAATATGCAACGTTTGAATTTGAGTAGAACGTAACTGATTTAAAATTGATTTCAATAAGTCAAAATCCATTTCACCACCATTTTCAGTTTTTCCACAATGTAAAAACTGCCTGTTATATACGCCACAATATTCACATTGCAGAACACATTCATTATTTAAATATAAAACGGCTGACAGTAATTGTTTGCCTGCATTGAGACCAAGTAAACGTCCATCGCGTTTTGTCAATTTTTCAACTTCTTTATGCAGACTCAAAATTGGCATTAGTTGAATTGGACGAGTTGGATATTGTTCGGTATCAACATATTTAAAAATATCTTTATTTACTGCATCACATAGAAAATTATAAATATCATTATTTAACAACTCCTGTTCACCGAGTTTCACAACTCCAAGTGCCTGTTTCCGGTGCATATCTTCCAAAACGGATATATGCATTTTGTTTGAGGTTATAATATATTGCCCATTCTCTGTATTGTAGAGCAATGCACGTCCATTTTTATTAGTGTAATAAACTTTATTACTTATTATTACCCAGTAACTTCTATTTTTATCTATCATAATACGGACATTATTCTATTATTACTTCTTCCATAATGCGATAATATTCCTCAGGATTTTGAGCTAAAAAATGCACCTGCTCCCGAACATAATTTTCAAAATCCGTTTCGTTCATAAAATTAGTGCATACAGGCTTATTATCAATATTTTCAAGATTAAAGATACATTGTACACAAGATTTACACTGTTTACAATACGAACATTGTTTTTCTAATTTTGAAAAATAGTTATTATACTTCTCGGCAATACTGTCTAAATCCAAATGAACGCCGTTATTATCCACTGTGCCAAGTGCAAATTGCTGCCCGATACGCTCACAGGGTAATATTTTTCCATTTACAGTTATAAACATTTTTTTTGAAAATGGAGAACATGTGCCTGTCGGACGTCTTTTACCTTCTTTTTCATCTAAAAGCAAGTCCGTATAATCCTTAAATACAAAACCGCTATATTGTTGTAAAAAAGTAGATACGGTTTGATAAGTTCCCGATTTAATAAACATGCCGCGTTCAATATCCCGATAATTTTCAGACGAAGAAATGCTTTCCTGATAATCTTTGTAAGTCCTTTCAAATAAATCTCGTTTTTCAGGACGTATGCCCATATTATTTAATTCACTAATGGCTGGGATTTTGTCGTATTCATCTTTAATATAAGTATAAATACTTTCAACGGAATTTTTATTATGTAAAACAGAATTGAAATTTACATACTTATCAAAATAATCAGGGTAAGCGTTTCTTAACGCATTTACATTCTTTATTATTCTGTCAAAAGCAGGTTGTCCACCATTGTCCACACGATACGCCGTATTCTCTCTATTGCCGTCTAAACTTATCAGAGTATTAAATTTATGCTTCACTATAAAGTCCATATAACGCTCAAGCAGTAAAGCGTTAGTTGTCATTGAAAATTCAAAAACAATTTGTTTGTCAAGTTTCAGATTAAGTATATAATCAATTACCGCTTCTATAAACGGCATATTCAGGAGCGGCTCGCCACCATAAAAACCAACATAAACCCTCTTTTGTACAGATGTATTTAGCGGACTGTTCCAATACGGAACCAGAAAATCTATAACTGCCTTTGCATAATCTGTTGACAAATATTGATTTTTTCGTTCGTCGTAATCCTCATAAAATTCACCGTAACCACAGTATTTACATTTTAAATTACAAGCATCGGTTACTTCAAAGGTTAGCAGGTTCAGATTTGCGAGAGTGTGCTTTATTGTGTTTGTGGTTAGGTAGTTATTCATTTTCGTCTTCAAAAGTATTTCTTAATATTTTTCTGTTGTATTCTACTTCGCGTTTGCTTAGGCAACTATTCATTATAACGGATTTTTACATTTCAATGTATTTTTCCTCTCCATCATCCCAAGAGGCAGTTCTTCTCATTGATAGACCGGGATAACGTTTTACATCGTCCAAAAAATCACATTCGAGACACTGTATGGTAAGCGGGGGAATAAAACCATCACGCCCTATTTGCGACATAGTTTTCTCATTGGTCTTATTTATAAAATCTATTATATCCTGACGACCTTTAGCGTATGTTATTTGGTATTTACTGGGAATTTTATAAATAATCTCTTTTTCTTCAAAAATGATTTGAGTCGCATAAAATGACAGTGCGCCATCGTCACGCGTTACTTCAAGAATAAGTCCGGGACAGCCGTTCAATTTCCACGGTCCAAAAGAAGATGGTATATCAGGAGTGTACCATACCGTATAATAACATCCGCGAAAATATCCTTCTGCCATAAAGCAATCGTAGTCCGCTATTTTTTTCGTTTTATTTTCAATATACTTCCATTTTATCTGCTGTATGGAATCAATCACATATCCTTCCTGTTTTTCGTCATACGCCAAAAGTAAACTGTTTTCTTTACTGATATATACCCCTGCTGCAGCTTTATTTATTTTTTTTACAAGATCACCCCTATCACTTCCTTTTATAACAGTACTTTCTAATTTTTCATTAGGGCTTTTCCCTTGCTCAGTGTACGAAAAAAGTGCTTCCGAATTATTGAAATATAACGTTGCCAAATTGTAAGGAAATGGCATAAACATTATATACATATCGTACGTTACAAATACCTTGCTTGTGAACTGAACTTGTTGAGAAAATGTTTTTCCTGCAATAATGAGGATTAAAAATCCAATGCTTATTTTTTTCATACGTTTATAATTTGTTTAAACAAGTTGTATGGAACTCACAGTTGAAAACCGCACTCATAGCCGAGTTTTGTCGTTTTAGATAATTATTATTATGAGTGTTGCTTTTTACATGTTCGTTTCATGTTGAAAATAATTTAAAATTTTAAATATCACACCGCCGCCACCTGTATAATATATATATTGATAAATATTGATTTTTTCGCTCGTCGTAATCCTCGTAAAATTCACCGTAACCACAGTATTTACATTTTAAATTACAAGCGTCGGTTACTTCAAAGGTTAGCAGGTTCAGATTTGCGAGAGT
>JAIROC010000340.1 GCA_031257735.1 Bacteroidales bacterium
AAAAAGCGCTATGATGGCTATCATTTTTGCAGAAATACCGAGGGCATATACAATCCTTTCAGTCTGTTGAATACATTTGACAAAAAGGAATTTAAAGATTATTGGTTTGAAACGGGTACGCCGACATTTTTGGTCAAAACACTTGAGAAAATAGATTTTGATATAAAAACTATGGAAGATGATGTAAAAATTCCAGCACGTTCCCTTGTAGATTATCGCGGAGAACTTGAAGATCCGATACCCTTATTATATCAAAGTGGTTATCTCACTATTAAATCATATAATGACCACTATAATTCATATACTTTGGGTTTCCCAAACGAAGAAGTGAAATATGGTTTTCTCAATGAGTTACTTCCATTGTATGTGCCTAAAAAAAACATTCAAAGCGAGTTTTATGTGGAATATTTTATTGAAGATTTATTAGCAAATAATGTAGATGGTTTTATGAATCGGTTGAAAGCCTTTTTTGCAGGCATTTCATACGAACTCGATAACAAAAAAGAAAAACATTATCAAACAGTATTCTATCTGCTTTTTAAGTTAATGGGACAATTTATCGAAGTAGAACATCGTAGCGCTGTCGGACGCGCAGATGCGGTTGTAACAACAAATAATACTGTCTTTGTATTTGAGTTTAAACTCACAGAAAACGCAACAGCAGAAGAAGCGCTAAAACAAATTGACGATAAAAACTATCTCATTCCATTTACGGCTGGAAACAAAAAATTAGTAAAAGTAGGCGTCGAGTTCAGCAAGGAAGAACGAGGAATAAATCGTTGGATACAAGAGTAGACAGATATAAACAAGGAGATATAATGACACAAGAAAATTACCTGCGTAATAATCTCTTTTATCTCCTTGTCTATTGATTACCTATTAAATGCCTTATGATAATTTTCTATTTTATTCCACAAATGCAGTCGGTCTATTCCGCGGACATTATGTTCATGGGTAGGATAAACAAAATAATCTAGCTGTTTGCCTGCTTTGATAGCCTGTGTTAGAAATTGAAGACTATGTTGCCAAACTACTGTTGCATCTTCTGCCCCGTGAATAATCAACAAATGACCATCTATATTTTCTATCTGATTTAATAAAGAAGACTTTTCGTAGCCTACTGGATTTTCGTCGGGAGTATCCATATAACGTTCTCCATACATAACTTCATAATATTTCCAATCAATAACGGGACCACCTGCAGTAGCAACTTTAAACACTTCGGGATACTGTAACTTTAGTGTTATGGTCATAAAACCACCATAACTCCAGCCGTCTACCGAAAAACGATTGGTATCTACGTATGGAAGCGACTTTAAAAACTTCACGCCAACCATTTGATCTTCTACTTCTACCGTCCCTAAACGACGATGAATAGTACTTTCAAATTCAAATCCACGATTGGAGGTACCCCTGTTATCTAATGTAAATACGATATATCCTTTTTGAGCCATGTAATGCAAAAAATGACCACCGCTTAACCAACTGTTTGTTACCAATTGCGAATGTGGTCCCCCATAAACATATACAAACACAGGATATCTGTGTGTTGCATCAAAGTGAATGGGTTTGATTAAACGATAATATAAATCATCTCCATTCTCATTCTTCAAAACGCCCATACTGACTTCAGGTAAATTGTATTGAGAAAGAAAAGTCGTATCTTTGAGCAGGCTTACCTTCTCTGTTCCCTTTGCATCTTTAAGAACAATAGCTATCGGCAAAGCTATATTCGTATATTTGTCGATATAAAAAGCGCCGTCAAAAGATGGTTGTACAATATGAGTTCCCGCTTCCAATGAGATATTGATTATCTTTCCTGTTTTCAGGTCTATGGAATATAATTTATTCCCTATAATTTCGTCTTTGTTGGAAGTAAAAAATACTTTTTGCCCTTTGGTATCAAATCCTGCAAAAGATTTCATCACCCAATTACCTGATGTTAGTTGTTTTATTTCACTTCCATTGATGTCGTACAAATGCAAATGTTTCCAACCGCTTTTCTGACTTACCCACAAGAATTGGGTATTGTTATTAGGCAAAAAATACAAAGGATCACTCGGTTCTACATATCGATTATGCTTCTCTTCAAACAAAGTCTTAACAAAATTCCCGTTTGAGGCATCGTATTGGTTCATCAATAAATGATTTTGGGCGCGATTAAGTATACCGATAAAGATGTATTTTTCATCAGGACCCCATGTTACGCTTGTTAAATACTGATCTAAAGGTTCTCCTGTTTTGACATAAACTATTTTTTCGGTCTCTGCATTGTAAAGCCCCACCGTTACCTGATGAGACGTCAAACCTGCCATAGGATATTTTTCCTTTTGTAGACTTGCCATTCGCGTAGTTGTATTCACCAAAGGATAATCATCTACCATGCTCTCATCCATTCGATAAAAAGCTAAATACTTCCCTGTAGACGACCAATACGAACCATTTTCAATTCCAAACTCATTGCGATGTACAATATGACCATACTTTACTCCTTCCGATTGCGAAACGTTTACACGTTTGGCTTCTTTGCCGAATGCCATTACATATAAATCATTATCTATTGTATATGCCAATTGGGTATGTTTATAGTCAAACTCAATATTTTCTGCCTGTTCGGGGATTGTAGTTTGAACTTCTAAATATTTTTTATCTATTTGATAATGCATTATCTTTCCTGCGGTCTTCAAATAAAACGACTGCGAAGATGTCCAATGAACAATAACAGGGAATGTTTTTAGTGATTTTTCTCCTTTGGCTTCCAATGCCGTATTCATATCTGTCAAAGAAACAAAAACACTCGCTTTGTTTGATGGCGCTGTTGCCTTTACCAGATTATTATCCTTAATATAAACATAATCGTGCGTATTGGGTATCCACTGTAACTGTTGTAAATTTTGTGGATACATTGCCGATGATGTAAATATGTCTTTCAAATCAAAAATCTTATCCTGCGAAAATACATTGCAGGATAAGATAAATAATACAATCAGAACTCCTTGCTTTCTCATTCTATAAAAATTTTTTTTATTCCTTAAAATCCATTTCCAAATTCCAAAAGATAAAAGAATAAATATCCGCCTGTTCTTCTATAATTTTTGTCATAGGTTTACCAGCGCCATGTCCTGATTTTGTATCAATACGGATTAAAGTTGGGTTAGAACCGTCATTGGCTTCCTGTAAAGCAGCTGCATATTTGAATGAATGAGCAGGAACAACTCTATCATCGTGATCTGCTGTTGTTATCAATGTTGCAGGATAAGTCGTTCCTTTTTTTAAGTTATGCAAAGGAGAATACGCTCTCAAATACTCAAACATTTCTTTACTGTCTTCGCTTGTTCCGTAATCGCTTGCCCAATTCCAACCAATAGTGAACTTATGATAACGAAGCATATCCATTACGCCAACCTGCGGAATGGCAACTTTAAACAGTTCCGGATGTTGATTAATAACCGCTCCAATCAATAAGCCACCGTTAGAACCTCCCATTACAGCTATTTTTTCAGGATGGGTATATTTTTGATCTATCAGATATTGAGCGGCTGCAATAAAATCATCAAAAACGTTTTGCTTTTGCATCTTTGTTCCTGCAATATGCCAATCTTCTCCGTATTCGCTTCCACCACGCAAATTAACCTGAACATAAATGCCACCGTTTTCAAGAAAAGGTAAACGACTTGTACTGAATGAAGGAGTTAAACTTACATTGAACCCGCCATATCCATATAATAATACAGGATTTTTACCATCCTTTTTTAATCCTTTTTTGTACGTAAGAAACATGGGAACTTTTGTGCCATCTTTGCTGCTAAAAAATATTTGTTCGGTAATATAATCTTCTGATTTGAAATTCACCTCCGGACGACGATACAACTCTGTTTTATTCGTTTCCGTATCATAGCGATAGATAGAAGTGGGAAAGGTGAAAGAAGTAAACACAAAAAAGGCTTCATGATCGTCTTTCTTTCCGCTGAAATTTGCAGTTCCCAATGAAGGGAGGTCTATTTGATTCAACAACTTGCCATTTAAATCATAACGATATACATGACTTGAAGCATCCTGTTCATAATTCAAAATTAATTTATTTCCAATAACGCTTGCCGAAGAAAGTACCGCATCTGTTTCGGGTATCAGTTCTTTCCAATTTTCTTGTTGGGGAGATGCAATGCTTGTCTCCATAATTTTATATTTGGGAGCATTATCATTTGTCGAAATAAGAATACGGTCTTCCAATACTTCGACAGGAGTATATGAATTATCCATGTTATTGGCAATTTGGATAATTTCAGCATTCTTTTTGGTTAAATCCTGTACATATAAATTGTTTCCTCTTCCGTCGCCAGATTCAAAAATAAACAAAATTCGTTCGTCTTCGTCTACACTTGCGGAATAAAACCGTTTGGGATATGAACTGTTACGGTATACTAAACGGTCTTTGGATTGAGGTTCTCCTATTTTGTGGTAATAGATTTTGTGATTTTCATTTACCCCTGAAAATTCTTTCCCTTTTTGGGGAGCATCATAAGCGCTGTAATAAAAACCATCCCCCTGCCATGATGCATCCGTAAATTTAGCCCATTGAATATGGTCGTCCAAGAGTTTACCCGTATGTAAATCCATGACATATATCTCTACCCAATCAGAGCCACTACGAGAAACCGTATAGGCAAAATATTTTCCATTGTTGGAAAAGGATATGCCACTTAAAGCAACTGTTCCATCTTCTGACAAAGTATTGGGGTCTAAAAATACAGCAGCTTCAGCCGTTAAAGCATCCTGAACATACAGCACGCTTTGATTTTGCAATCCATCATTCTTGAAGAAATAATATTTTCCATTCTTTTTAAAGGGAGAGCCGTAGCGTTCATAATCGGCAAGAGCGGTTAATTTATCTTTTAAAGCCGTACGGAATGGAATTTTATCCAAATAACCAAAAGTTACTTTATTTTGCGCTTCTACCCATGCCTCAGTTTCTGCAGACCTGTCATCTTCCAACCAACGATATGGGTCGGAAATCTTTACGCCAAAGTATTCATCTACTGTATCCACTGTCTTTGTTTCCGGATAGTTTACTTCGATTTGTTCTCTTTTGTTTTTGTCGGGAGAACATGCCAACAAAAAAATCCCTGCTGTTAATGTAACCATTATTTTTTTCATTTGTAATTAAATTATATTCGTTTTACTTTGATTTATCTACTCACTATCGAAATAGCGATTGGCTGCAAATGTATATTTTTTTTCAATACGAATGTATATTTTCCTTATATTTTATGCAAATAAAAGGAGTGGGGTAGGGGATATTTTTTACCACAGAGGACGCAAAGGAGTTATGAGTTATAGGTTATGAGTGATGAGTTGAATTAGGAGTCGTCAATCTAAAATAACTCATAGCTCATAACCCATAACTATTTCAATTGTTCATTAACTACGTTTTCAATTAAAGAAAAATGCTACTTTTGCAGCGGAATTATAAAAATATAATAAGGAATGTCCATATTACTTGAAATAAAAGATTTACATGTATCTATCCACGATAAGGTGATACTGAGTGGCGTTAATTTGACGGTCAAAAGGGGAGAAGTACACGCATTAATGGGACCTAATGGTAATGGAAAAAGTACATTAGCTTCTGTCATCGCAGGAAAAAATGATTATAATATTACACAAGGGGAAATATTATATAAAGGAAATAATCTCTTTGATCTTTCAATTGAAGATCGTGCAAGAGAAGGAATTTTTCTTGGGTTTCAGTATCCTGTAGAAATTAAAGGAGTAAGCATGACCAATTTTATGAAAACTGCCATCAATGAAGTTCGTACTTATCAAGGGCAAAAACCTTTGACCGCTACGGAATTTCTGGCACGTATGGAAGAAAAGAAAAAAGTAGTAGGACTTACTACAAAATTATCAAACAGGTCTGTCAATGAAGGATTTTCGGGTGGAGAGAAAAAACGTAATGAAATATTTCAAATGGCAATGTTAGAACCTGAAATGGCAATCCTTGATGAAACCGATTCAGGCTTGGATATAGATGCTTTGCGTATTGTTGCTAATGGCGTAAACACTTTACGTTCTTCTGATAATGCTATGATAGTCATCACGCACTATCAACGGCTGCTTGATTACATCATTCCTGATTTTGTCCATATTCTCTACGAAGGAAAAATTGCCATGACAGGAGATAAAGAACTTGCCGTCAAGCTGGAAGAAAAAGGATATGATTGGGTAAAAACTAAACTTGGTTTGTAAAAACGCTGACGCATGAGCGATAATAAGGGAAAATTATATCTTTTGCCTACGCCCATTGGAGATAATGACATTTTTGCATCTATTCCCGTCTATAATAAAACTATTATAGATACTATTCGTGTTTTTGTTGTGGAAGAAATCCGTACAGCAAGACGTTTTTTGCGAAAGTTAAATCCTGATTTTCCCATAGATGATTGTCGGTTTTACATTTTGAATGAACATACCTTGTCAAGTATTGATTTAAGTTCTATTCTTCGATTAGCGATAGAAGGGGAAAGTATTGGCGTTTTAAGTGAAGCGGGATTGCCTTGTGTTGCCGACCCAGGTAGCGATTTGGTTTTATTGGCGCAACAAAAAGATATTACAGTCGTCCCTTTGGTGGGACCATCTTCTATCACAATGACCTTGATGGCATCAGGACTTTGTGGACAACAGTTTGCTTTTCATGGCTATTTACCTGCTAATAAATCCGAATTGATAGATAAAGTACACAAGTTAGAACAAAGTTCGCGATTGCAGCGGCAAACGCAACTTTTTATCGAAACGCCTTACCGAAACAATCAAGTATTTGACGCCTTGTTAACAGTATGCAAAGCTAATACTTTGCTCTGCATTGCCTGTAATATCAATCAAAACGAGGAATATATCAAAACAAAAACTATCATGCAATGGAAACAATGTCCTCAACCTCAACTTCACAAAAAACCAACGGTTTTCGCTTTGTTGGCAGAAAAATAGTCAATTAAAAAAGACACAAAAGCGCGAAAGCACGAAGAAGGCTCTGTAAAAACACACAAAAGCGTCCAAACAACATCGTCATTGCGAGTAATCGTTTTGCTTCTCAAAAGCACAAATGCAATGACGACCTTATGTCGACTTTATAGACAAATACTAAATTAATATACGAGATATTTTTTCTCTCTTATTATCAACATTATATAACATTCATCAAAAAAAACGAAAAAAAAATTGAAAATGTGGTTTCGTATTATTTTTTTTTGTACCTTTACACGCGAAAAAAAAACAGTAATAAAATAGTGTTTTGTCAGGGAAAGTAAAAGAATATAAATGAATTATAATGCAGCATTATGTACAGAAATATAATTTTTATGCGAGGAGATACAGAAATTCACACATTTCTTTCTTTTATAAAAGGGAAAAAATCTTTTTCTTGTACTGCTTTATTTGAATATATATGTTCAAATAAACACTACGTATACTTATACTTTACATAGATAAAGCAATGACGAATAAAAAATATCTTATCAACATTATTGTTCTGTTGAAAGAAATAGAGACGAAATTAAAAGAAATGAATACGAAATAGAAAGAAATAGAGACAATCTTGAAAAAAATGAATACGAAATTAAAAGAAATAGATACGATCTTAAAAGAAATAGATACGATCTTGAAAGAAATGAATACGAAATAGAAAGAAATAGATACGATCTTGAAAGAAATGAATACGAAATAGAAGGAAATAGAGACAATCTAGAAAGAAATGAATACGAAATTAAAAGAAATGGATACGAAATAGAAGGGAATGAATACGAAATTAAAAGAAATAGATACGATCTTAAAAGAAATGAATACGAAATTAAAAGAAATGAATACGAAATTAAAAGAAATAGAGACAAAGTTAAAAGAAATGGATACAAAATCACCAAATTTTTACACGAAGTTACTTATACTTCGTACAAAATTATTAAAACATAGTACAATAAATAATCTAATATAAAAAAAAATTTAATTAATACCCCAAAATATGCAGAAAAAGAAGTTTCAGTGCAGAGTAGAAGATCTTCCCATGTTGGGATTGTTTATCTTAAGTAGTTTAAAGCAAGATATAAATGATTTTGCTAAGTTTTCATCGATTTTTACTCCAGAATATATAAGAATATTGGAGGAAAAAATCAATATGTGCAGGGATTTAGTAAGTTCCTCTATCATAGTAAAGGAATTGAAAGCAGTTACACAACAACTGTCTGACAAATCCAATGGATTACGTTTGAAATTAAATATCTTGGAAGGTTATATTAGACTTTCAGCACAAGAGTTGGATATTTCGGAAAAAGATACAGGTCTAAGAGAAGTACGAGATTGTATTAGCCGACATAATACCGAAGGATTGGTGGCAAATACAAAAAAATTATTGACAGTAACAAAACGAAATCAAACCATACTCGAAACAAAAGGATTGAATCCTACATTGTTTAAAGAAATCGAAGACCACATCCAAGAAATTGTCGTTTTAAATACAAAACAAAATGACTTGATAAGTGAACGTAACAGATTAACACAAAATAATATCGAAGTTTCTAATGACCTTTGGGAATATTTTCAACCCGTCTTAAAAGCTGCAAAAGCTATTTATAAAGGAGTAAATGATGTAAAATTGAAAGATTATACGCTATCCCAATTATTGAAACGTATTCATGCTACTAAGAAAAAAGATGATCCTGAAGAGGAAGAGGATTGAAATAGTTAGTTATGAGTTATGGGTTATGGGTTATGAGTTATGAGTTATGAGTTAGGCTGACGCAAACAAAATAACTCATAACTCTAATTAGTGTCTGTCTATATAGTCAGAAACAGCAATCAATACGCCGTCATTGGTAGCGCAGCGAAGCACCCGTAAGCGCAGCGAAGCAATCCCTAACCAAAGAACGCATTGATTGTTAGGGATTAGCTCCGCTGCTCTTACGGGTGCTTCAGTCGTGCCTCCTTCGCAATGACGACGTTGTTTGGTTGCCTTTGTCCTTCGTCTACTCAAGTCCCGTCATTGGTAGCGCAGCGAAGCAATCTCTAACCAAAGAACGCATTGATTGTTAGGGATTAGCTCCGCTGCTCTTACGGGGGCTTCAGTCGTGCCTCCTTCGCAATGACGACGTTATTGAACCGTTCATTCTCATGCGTCAGCATAATTCATAATTAGCTACGCTGCTCTTACGGGTCATAATTCCTAATTCATATTCAGGTTTGATTTTTTACCCTGTTGTGTTCGGCGCTATCTGTTTTTTCGTACCTTTGCAGAAATTATATTTAAGCGTGAATAAAGGAAAACTCTATATTGAAACATACGGCTGCCAAATGAATTTTTCGGACAGTGAAATTGTAGCTTCAGTTCTTGCAGAAGATTACGATATTGTTGAACAGGCGGGTGATGCGGATTTGATTTTAATCAATACCTGTTCTATACGGGACAACGCAGAACAACGCGTCTTTAAACGACTGTCTGAACTGAATGTACATAGAAAGAATAATAAGCAGTTACAAATAGGAATTATCGGTTGTATGGCGGAACGTCTAAAAGAAGAACTTTTTAATAAAGGGAAGGTAGATATTATTGTCGGACCAGATGCCTATCGAGATTTACCCACCATGCTAAAAAAAGACAGTCAGACCAATATTAACACACTGCTCTCGGAAATAGAAACATACGACGACATTTCCCCTGTACGTTACGATACAAATGGAATATCTGCGTTTGTCAGTATTATGCGTGGATGTAATAATTTTTGTTCTTATTGTGTTGTTCCTTACACGCGTGGAAGAGAACGCAGTCGAAATCCTCAAACTATTATTGACGAAATAAGTCGTCTGTTTGACGATGGATATAGAGAGGTTACGTTGTTGGGACAAAATGTAAATTCCTATTGTTTTGAGGAAATTGATTTTTCCAGCTTGATAGCCTCCGTTGCAAGTATCAATCCTTTATTACGGGTACGTTTCGCGACTTCTCATCCTAAAGATTTATCGGATAAACTCATCAAAACCATGTCGAATTACCCCAATATTTGTAAAAGTATTCATCTTCCTGTGCAGTCAGGAAACAATGACGTATTAAAAAGAATGAACCGTCAATATACCCGACAAAAATATTTAAACAGCGTAGAAAATATTCGTAAATATATGCCCGAATGTACAATCAGTACGGATTTGATTACAGGTTTTTGCAATGAAACAGAAGATGAACACAAAGATACCTTATCCTTAATGCAAACAGTAGGATTTGATTATGCCTATATGTTTCAATATTCTATGAGAGAAGGAACTGCAGCACACAAAAATATGTGCGATAATGTATCTAATGATATTAAAGCAAGACGATTGGAAGAAATTATCCGCTTACAGCAAGAATTATCCGCTATCAGCAACAAAAAAGATATAGGAAAAACGTACGAAGTCCTTATTGAAGGAATTTCTAAACGTTCTCAAAACCATCTTTCGGGAAGAAACAGTCAAAATAAAGTGATTATCTTCCCGAAGGAAAATAATAAGAAAGGAGAATATGTGCAAGTGAAAATCCTATCCTGTACAAGCGCCACCTTACTCGGTTCAATAATTGAAAATTGAAAATTGAAAATTGAAAATGAAAGAACAAAACAATTGAAAATTGAGAATTGAAAGACAAAATAATTGACAATTGAAAATGAAAGACAGGACAATTGAAAATTGAGAATTAGCTACGCTGCTCTTACGGGTGAAAATTGAAAATGAAAGAACAAGATAATTGAAAATTTATTTGTACCTTTGCGGAAATTAAAATCATATTTTATGGATAATATTCTTTCTCCAAAATCATATAGATTTGCATTGGAAATTATTTCTCTATATAAATGCTTGTCAAGTGAAAAAAGAGAGTTCATTCTATCGAAACAATTATTGCGTAGCGGAACATCCATTGGCGCCTTAGTCAGAGAAGCAGAACATGCACAATCAAAAGCAGATTTCTTGAACAAAATAAACATTGCATTAAAAGAAGCAAACGAAACAGAATATTGGCTGTTGTTGTTAAAAGATACAGACTATCTGACCGAAAGAGAGTTTGAAACTATACATAAAGACAGCATAGAACTAATAAAAATCTTAGCAAGCATAGTAAAAACAACCAAAACAAAAATTTAATAATTTCTATGACACTTACAGAAACTCCCTCAAACCATACTCTTACTATTTGCAGTACAGGCGCTATGGAAAATAATGCTTCTTACTCTCGCAACGACTTAACAGTAGTAACCAAAAATTATTACTCTGTACAATGGATAAATGGCAATACAATACAGAACAATTGACATTAATTTTCAATTTTCAATTTTCAATTTTCAATTAAATTTAGATGAAGCGTTATTGGGGTAGTGTTGTAAAATTAGTTTTGTTTTGGTTGTTATTTTTCGCATTCACAAGGCTTTTGTTTTTGCTTGTATATAACAATCTACTTTCAGCTGTTCCGATGAA
>JAIROC010000394.1 GCA_031257735.1 Bacteroidales bacterium
AATCCCGTCCGGTCCCACCACACCGCTTTCAGCAGTTTCCTCCCCTTGTTGCAGAACAGATACACGCTCCCGCTGAACGGGTCTCCTTCCATCCGCTCCTGGATCAACACCGTAAGCCCGTTTACCCCTTTCCTCAAATCCGTATGGCCGGGCCGGATGAAAATACGCGCCTTACTCAGGTCCACTGTCATACAAGGCTCCCCACACATTCTAAAAACGTACACACGTCCCGCACACTGCTGCCGGTAGGCAGGTGGATTTTCAGACCCCCTTTTTCAATGAGAATTTCGTTCCCCGAGGCAGGAATACCTGTCCACGCCGCCTGTTTTACTTCAACAAACCCGGGCGGCACTTCCCGCTTTGTCCATTTACTGAAAGTCTGCGGGTTTATTCCCTTTTCTTTCGCATAGACCCACGCCTTCTTCCCACTCCCGCACCAGTCCTCAAGCAGCTTCGATTTTTCTTCAATACTGTATCTCGTCATGTTACCCTCCGGTAAATTAAAATATTACCAAAGTGTATCCCCGGCCGCCTCACGCCGGAAGGTGGGGCGGAATTGACGGATACCTAATGCCTGTATTTTTGAGCCAAGCAAGTAACCAATCAACGATGGATCTATAAATGTTAGCCCTGGCATTATAGATAATAGCGTTGGTTTTCCTGATGGCCGTTCATATAATAAATTTGCTGTAAGAAATATAATAATCGTGACAATTAACATTGCCGGAAATAACCGCAGCCATCTTTTATATATAAAATGAAAAAACAACTCCGTCTTTTCCAGAGTCATCAGAATTACAAATCCAGATAATAAAAAGAATAATTGTACTCCCCAATCTCCATGTCTAAATAATGGAAACCATCCATATTTCTCCGTAAGGAATGGCACAATACCAGGGTATCTTGAATAAGCATGAAACATTAACACCAATAATATAGCTACACCTCTGAAACCATCCAGAAAAGCAATTCTGTTCTTCATCGAATCCTTCATACAACTAAATCATCGATATCATTTACAAGATTGAAATACAATCTCTTTGTCTACTTAAACAAGACAGCAGTGACATAAATTATTTTATTCCAGACTTCTGTAGAAAATCATCGAAATCCTTAAAAGGGGCTTTATGTTCTTTTTTCCAAATCTCTAACTGTTCTTTATTGAAAATGCGATTATAATAGAGAGAAGGAATGGAGACATTAAACGTACTACCATCAACAAACAACGGATAATCGTCATAAAAATCGGCAAGTACTGGGCTGCGGTTAAAACGTTCTTGAATACTCCGGGCTAAATCTATTCCTTCGCCTATATATTCCGATTTTCGCTTTTCATAATATTCATCAATACTGCAAATGACTTTTGCGGGTATTCCCGCGGCCACAGAATTCGCGGGAATACCCCCATTCACCAAAGAACACGCTCCGATAACACAGTTATCACCTATTTTGGCTCCTGCCAGAACCACGCATTTAGTGCCAAAATATACATTATTGCCTATTTCAACACGTTTATGATGGGGAATGAAGTCATTGTATTTTCTAACAAATACATGAGATCCCCAATCATGTGTCAACAATTCAAAATCTTTATTCATATCCACATTATCGCCTATAGTAACTAAAGAGGGATGAGTTATATCAATTCTTATTGAAAGAACATCCCGAACAATACATCCTGAACCAATACTAACACCTTTTTTTCGTAAATAATTTATATAAGCCTTTCCGGATCTTCGCTGCCAATAGCGAAAAATAATTCTTATTATTTTATTTAAAAACATTACATCCTACCTACAGAAACTACTATCCATTCTCAATATTCATCATCAAGTTAAGTTATCAATTAAGAATTGTCTGCTTTTAATACGATACTTTTCTATTGTTTTTTCTACATTGGCATAGCTCATCTCCATACTAAAATCAGGAAATGATTGCCCTTTCTTTATGGCCCTGTCTTCAGCTCCGAGGAGCTTTAAAAGGCTGAAGATTCTATTATCACCTGTTAAATCGGTGTCTACTACAACATAAAATGGACATGAAAAATTTAGAGCAAAAGCAGCGCCATGAAAAGAAGTTGTAATAATAAAAGCAGCATCTCTAAAAAGCATCAAGAAATCTTCAGGGCTGACTACATCATGCAAATTGGTTACATTATTTAAACCGATTATTTGTTTGACAGAAAAATTCAATAATACAATATGCATCTTCGATCGTTTCTTTATTGCTCGAATCAATTTTGTTAAATAAGGATATGGGTTATAAGCATATGCAAGGGCATAAACCAAAATATACGGTTCTTTTTTTAAGACCAATTTTGAACTATTAGCCAAAATATTCCATTCATGAGCGCTTAACAAAAAAACAGGATCCAACACCACGTCGGCATTTATGTTAGCAAGTGATTTTAATATTTGACATCCATTTTCTTCACGCACTGTTATCGCATTGTATCTTAAAAGATATTTTTTATACATTTGTCTATATTGTTCCGGTATATCTTTTATTGAAAAACTGGCTGCATAGGCTATCTTTTTTGATTGATCCCGAGCAAATGACAATAAGAAACTTGCGTCATCTTTAAGATTGTTAACATTCCAAACCTGGTCACTTCCTGTAATATATATGTCATAGACAGGCGCAAGAGACTGTAATGATTCTTTATCATAATAAGATTTTCTGGATAATATTAAATGTCTTGAATAGAAAATATCAAATAATTTCTTCTTTTTATTTTCAAAATATTTATAATATAACTTGAGAATCGTTTCTTCGTTGGTTTTTTCCTTTTTTATTTTGTTGGGATAGTAGTAATCTATCAATTCGCAAGTGTTTCCCAATTCCTGTATTGTATGCTGAAGCGCATAGGCTTGCAATACAGAACCATAATTCAATACTCTGTGCATGGTTATTATGCCAATACTCTTACTCATTATTTTCCCTTTTTGAGCTTATTTCTTATAAGTTTACCAATTTGCAATAGTTGGACCAGTCTATAAAGCATCGCCAAAGAAAATGGAGTTCTGAACAGTTTGTTTAATAATGAATAATAATATGGTTCATTTATCATTTCTTTTTGTTGGCCTTCGGTTATAGTATCAATATTTTCATTTATAATTGAGCAGGATTTTATATTTTTTAAAACATTTTCACCCTTTTCTGTAAAGGTGACTAAACCTGTTACACCATCTTCATTACTACTATATTTAATTCCCCATAAATCTCCTATGCGAATATCGGCATAAGAATCAATTCCTTTATATTTACATGATGAATAACATGATTTATTAAAACACATATTTCCTAGAAAAAATTTAAAAAAAATAGCGCCATTAACAGGTATTTCCCCATTGATAGCAACAACAAAAGAATTATGCCAACCAGAATGTTTGTTTCTCCATGAGATAGAAATAATTTTTCTATTTTCCCGATTAATTTCTTTTAAATATTTTTTCCATAATAACATGGAAGGAACACCATGACAAAAAAAATCCATTAAGATAAAATTGTCTTCTATCCCCGATTTGTGAATAAATCGATAAATGGAGTCAATTTGACATGGCGTGCCGATAATAAAAAATTTATCATTCTTGTTTATTTTAGAAAATCCTTCTAAAGTATAACTTGGAATATATTTTGAACCCATACTGGGCATTAATTCATCAACAGTGCCAGCCAAATAATGTTCCGCTCTTCCTTTTATTGGATTATAGCGCACGCAAATTACTTTATACCCCCTCTCTAATAAATATTTTGCTATTTCAAACCCTGTCCCTCCAGAAGACGATTGCATTCGTATCGCTTTATTATTACTCCAGGTTGCATAACCTTTTGGTTTTATTAACTTTTTCTGCTTGTTTTCAGCTATAAATGAACAAACTGATTTACACAATCCACAACGGATACATTTTTTTTTATCCAAAATGACCGGAACATAAAATCCTGCGACATTAAGCTTTATCTTGATTATTTTAGCAGGACAAACAATTGCACAAACACCACAACCATAACAATTATACAATACTATCATTTACAGCCTGTTTTCCTTGTAAAAATATTCTATCTTTAACAATAGTATTGTAAAAATTAACAACAGATCAAAATCGACTTCCATTATTAGTGTAATTGTTTTCCCAAAAATATAAACCAATGGAAGAACCGCGTATAGATGATTTCTTTTCCACAAAACTACCATACAAGAAATTATCAGAAAAATAAATGATATACAACCCATTAACCCATAATCTACCAACAAAGAAAACCAGATGCTTTCTGCTCCCTTAATGAGAGGATTATCAGGAGCTACCACATCCCAAATATAATTCCTCCCATTGCCCCAAAGAGGAGCATTCTGAAAATATTTTAAGCTTATGCCGAGTTGGATTATTCTCAATTCTGGGGAACTACCCTTCACATTGATTATGCTATGAATTATATCATTAATCTGATTATGCAATGCAAACGAAGTTATTATGATAAGCAAAGAAATGAAAGAAAGAATACCTAAATTTATAAAATTAGAAAAAGATATTTTTAGAAAAATGACAATACATATTATAAAAAATACTACATACATACTCCTTGCCGTTGAAAAAAGAACACACAATGGACTCAAAAAAAAGACAATTTTTAATAGATCTTTATTTGATAGGAAAAAATTTTTTTTTATCAAAATAAAACTAATCAAAAACATAAAAGATGCTATACAGCCCAAAGTTGAATTCCATGTAAGGAATGAATTTCCTATTTTCAAACCGAACCTCTGACGAGGTTCAATTAATATAGAGCCTTCTATAATTCCTATTTTTGTTATAAATTCTGCATATATATTAATCTTCAATAGTTGCTCGATTATAGCATAAAATGCAATCACAAAGAATAGGCCAATTTTTTTTTGAAGTGCAAAAGCAGGAGGGCATAGAAACGGCATCGTAAACACGGTAGAATAAAGTTGCAAAACCAAACTATCGGAGGTCAACGATGCCGTACACCCACTATACCACAGACGAAAGGAACGCGCTACAGGCAATGGAGGGCATGGGGCTGCCCAAAGGCTTTATGGCGGTGATACTCGGCAAGCACCAAAGCAGCATAT
>JAIROC010000466.1 GCA_031257735.1 Bacteroidales bacterium
AGGAAATTACGTTACACAGGGCGTTGCCCTGTGCTATTGATTGCGGGCTTTCAGCCCTTTACCGTTATTCTCTGATTACAATTATACATTGAAGAAATGAATTTATGAGTTTTCGGACAGGCTCTATTTAATCAACACCAAGATTGGCGCTAATTAAAACAACTATTAAAATCACGACAATCCATTCTGTGCCAATTCAGGAGTTCTGCATTTTCAATTGATGAAGTTTTCAATTAACATGGAGCAAATTACTTTACCACGCTTCCATTCACCATTTCCTTATCGGGACTTACAATGCCGAGAGTTCCGTTTACGTTTTCAGCCATGAGTATCATTCCCTGAGAAAAAACGCCTTTGATTTCCTTGGGTTGAAGATTGACAAGCATCAATACTTTTTTACCTTTTAACTGTTCTGGCTCGTAATATTCTGCTATGCCACTGATGATTGTTCGGATGTCAATACCGGTGTCAATTTTCAGTTTTAACAGTTTTTTTGTCTTTGCGACCTTCTCTGCTTCCAATACCTGACAAATCCTTAAATCCATTTTCATGAAATCTTCATAAGGAATCAATTCCTTTTGAGGCTCCGCCTGTGTATTGTTTTGAGCGTTTTCTTCTTTGGTTTTCTGCAGTTTTTGTAATTGTTGTTCGATGATGCTGTCTTCTATTTTCTCAAACAATAATTCTGCCGGATTAATATCCCCCCCTTGCTGTAACAAATTGACATTTCCCGCTTCCGACCATGTTATCGGTTTAATGTTTAATATTTTCTGCAATTTCTTCGCCGTAAATGGCAAAAAAGGTTCACACAATACAGCCAAGTTTGCCGCTATTTGTAAGGCAATATTTATAACAGTTTCTACACGTTGCGGATGGGTTTTTATTTCTTTCCAAGGTTCGTTATCGGTCAGGTATTTGTTACCCAGACGCGCTAAATTCATCAGTTCATTTAAACCTTCCCTGAAATGATATTTCTCAATACTGCTACCAATTATTTTCGGATAAGCAGCAATCTGTTCCATAACGGAGGTATCCAAGTCATTCAAATCCGTTCTATTGGGAATAATCCCCTTGTAATAGTTATGCGTTAAAACAATGGTTCTGTTGATAAAATTACCGAAGATAGCCAAGAGTTCATTGTTATTTTTTGCTTGGAAATCTTTCCATGTAAAATCATTGTCTTTTGTTTCGGGGGCATTGCTTGTCAGGGCGTAACGCAAAACATCCTGTTTATTGGGAAAATCTTCCATATATTCGTGCAGCCAAACCGCCCAATTGCGGGATGTTGATATTTTGCCATTTTCCAAATTCATAAACTCATTGGCAGGAACATTATCCGGCAAAATATAACTGCCTTCGGCTTTAAGCATCACGGGAAAAATAATGCAATGAAATACAATATTATCTTTCCCAATAAAATGTACAAGATTTGTATCTTTGTCTTTCCAATAAAGTTCCCATGATTTTTGATGTTGTTCTGCCCAGATTTTAGTTGCCGAAATATAGCCAATCGGGGCGTCAAACCAGACGTAAAGTACTTTTCCATCCGTATCCGGGATGGGTAACTTAACGCCCCAGTCCAAATCCCGCGTAACAGCACGCGGTTGCAATCCCATATCTATCCATGATTTACATTGTCCGTAAACGGTTGCACGCCAATCTTCCTTATGATTTTTTAGTATCCATTCCCTTAAAAAATCCTCATATTGATTTAAGGGTAAAAACCAATGTTTCGTATCTTTCAACACAGGATTACTTCCACTTAACGCAGACTTTGGATTGATAAGATCCGTTGGATTTAAGCTTGTTCCGCAGGCTTCGCACTGATCTCCGTATGCACGTTCATTAGAACAGTGAGGGCAAGTCCCCGTGATATATCTGTCCGCCAAAAATTGCTTTGCTTCTTCGTCGTAATACTGTTGTGTTGTTTTCTCTATGAATTTATTGTCATTGTAGAGTTTGAGAAAGAAATCCGATGCGGTTTCATAATGTACGGCTTCGGTTGTACGAGAATAAATATCAAAACTAATTCCAAATTCCTGAAAAGAATTTTTAATCATGGTGTGGTATCTATCAACCACATCTTGCGGACTAACGCCTTCTTTACGCGCCTTAATCGTAACGGGTACGCCATGTTCGTCCGACCCCCCTATAAAAACCACATCTTCATTCGCCAAACGCAAATATCGTGCATAAATATCCGCAGGAATATAAACGCCCGCCAAATGTCCAATATGAACAGGTCCATTTGCGTATGGCAACGCAGACGTAACAGTATGTCTTTTATATTTTTTTTCACTGTACAGCATGATTTTTCTTTCTTATTATATTTTTGTACTAAACTATGAATTAATTTTTTCTTTTAAAGAACGAAAACCTTCTCCCAAGGTTTCGGTGGAATCAACGACCGTCATAAAGGCTTTGGGATCTATTTCGTGAACATATTTTTGCAGTAAAATAAGTTCTTTTCTATCAACGATGGTATAGATGATTTTCTTTTCCGTTCCGTTGTACATTCCTTCGCCGCACAGGTAAGTACCGCCTCTGTTCATCTCGTTGATAATTTTGTTTCTGATTTCATCGTAATGATCCGAAATAATATAAACCGCTTTATCCGAACCAATACCTTCTATTATCATGTCAATTATTTTCCCCGTAATGAAGATTGTAACCCACGAATACAAAGGTATCCGCCAATCTTGAAACGCTATCAAGCCAACAAAAACAACAACCGTATCAATATAAATAAGCAGTCTGCCTACGGGTATTTTGTTGTACTTGTTAATGATCATGGCAACGATGTCCGTCCCGCCTGAAGTTGCTCGGGATTTGAATACCAATCCCAATCCAATCCCAAGCAATACCCCTCCGAAAACAGACGCCAAAAAATAATCTTCCGTCACAAGAGGTTCATAGCCGTAGAACTTTTCCAACAGCGTGGTAAACCCCGACAAAGAAAAAATTCCGACCAATGTTTTTGCGCCAAATTTGGGTCCGAGTATCCACGTTCCGATGAGAAAAAGCGGAATGTCCAAACACAAAGCAAACACACCAATAGGCAAAGCTCCTGTTAGATAATGCAACGTAATAGCAATACCATACACTCCGCCCGGCGCAAGTCTAAATGGCGAAATAAAAACAACAAATCCTACAGCCATTATAAAACTGCCAATAAGTATCATCGCATACTCGGAAATATGCCTCTTCCAATTTATCTCTTTCAAAGGTATTGATTTCATTAATTATTTACTGAATAATTCACAAGTCTGCAAAGATACAAGAAATTTTTAAATTTTCAAAGACACAAGTACAATGCTTTTTTTCATTCGCAATTATTCCATATTCAATTCCTGTTTCAGCATATTGAATAACTTTATTCTTGTCTGTCTATACGAAAGATTTCTATGCCGAATAAAAATAGAAATAAAAATGTCAGTATGATTTTGTATTACTTTTTTTCACATGCTACAATATACTCAAATAGCATTGTGTTCACGGTTTTTCCTGTTTCATTGGTTGGTGAATTTCTACTTGGCATTGATTTATTGCTTAATGCTCTTTTGTATGTAATAATATGTTTAAATCCATTTTCTTCAAATTTTTCGGCTATGAATTGGTCGGTTGGTAATAAAACATTTTTCACCGTTCTATTACCAACGATATATATTGACTTTCCACCTTTTTTAATGCTATTGCCTACTTTCTTTATTGAAACATCCAAATCATTGTAAAATGCAGAAACATCTAATGCACGATGATTGTCAACTTTATTAATTTGAGATATATAATCAGCTATTATTCCTTTTGAAATATTGTGTTGAAGTTTCGTTCCACCCATCAACATTCCATCAATTTTACGGGCATAATCAATTCCCATCCATTCATTAGAAAGCGTTGAAAATTGACCATAAGCTACCGTCGTACGGCTATCTCCATAAGGCGGACTTGTCAAAACAACATCAAAATAATCGTTTTGTGGCTGAAATTTGGCGTATTGAACATCAATATTTGTTTCTTTCAATTTTGGAAAGTAAAAATTTGAATACAAAAAAAGCATATCATCAAACTTTTTGAAATAGACGCTAATTACATCAGGATTAAAACTTAATAAATCCTTTTCTTTCATGCGGAACAACTTAAATTCATTATTTCGCGTATAGGAACATTCGCGAACAGTTTCGGAAAATGGAATTAAAAAGAAGTTTCTGATATTTTGACTTTCAATCTTATAAATAAAATGTTTGACAATTGTCAAATTGTCGATTACTTCTTTTGAAAACCAAAAATCAATGTTGGTAATTGAAGGACGCATTAGTGTTTTTATATTTGCTTCATTTTTCAGAAATTCATAAAGATCATTTCTGAACATCTTGCGAGTTTCTATGAGTTCGTTAATAGGAACTTTGGTGAATTTTGCTTTTGAAATCAACACTGCTAATGGATTTATATCAAAACCATACATTTCCTTTATACCACATTCTAAACCGCTTGCAAACGAAGAGCCAGAACCACAATACGGGTCAAGCAGTCGTCCATCCGACACATTTAATTCTTTGAGAATATCAATACCGATTTGAGGCAACATTGTCGCAGGATATTTATGCAAATTCGGGTATACAGTCGAATATGACTGTCCTGCATAATCGTATTTCACGTTTCTGACTACTTGATATTTCATAGATTTTCATTTACATAGTTTGGTAAAATGGACATTCTATCAATAAAATCTACATCAATATTCTTGGCGATAAACGATTTATCGAAGAATTTAAACATCCCTCTATGCTGTGGAGTGTTGATTTCATTGTAGAAATTAACCGTTGCAAAAGCCATCAATGGTATTTTATCAGCATTGTATTTGATATTATATTTTTCTTTGATAGTATTTTCCGTACTTGCTATTTCCATTAAAAGTTTCCACTTTATTTAATTGTGCCATAATGAAATTTCTCACTTTAGTTTATATCCAATAGAATGTCCTTGTCTCCATAAAAATAATCTTGAGATGCAAAAGTAGCGTTTTATTCGATACGCATAACGTTTTTCAATTCCTGTTTCAGCATTTCGTAGATTTCCTGCCATGGTTTGAGGTAGAGTTCGGTAGATTTATCGGACAGTTGGTTGAAAGTTTTGGAAGAGAAAAAAATATCGGTAGCTTTTAATGCGTCAATTTGTAAATCAAGTATTAACTGTTCAATGACAGGTTCTCCGATCTTTCTGATTTCATAATCTATATCTTCATTGTTGTTTAAATAATCAAGCATTTGTAAAGATCGTCTCGTGCAGAAGCATATTTGATGTGACGGATCACTGTGCGTAAGCATGTTCAGAAATTTCTCCTGCGAAATTTTTCCTTTTAAATAGTTGTCTATTTCGCTTGAAATTCTATCGTTGGCAACAGGTCCTTCCACAATATCATAATCATGGACAGGTTGTACTGCGCGAGGATTTCTATTCATGGCAACAAAATCAAGCCATTGGATATTGTATTCGTCAAACCGCAATACTTTGAAATGAAACCATGTAAAGCCATTTTCATTGAAATCAAATTCAGTTACAAATCCATCATTCTTATAACGTCTTCCTTTTCTTTTTGCCCAGCTTTCAGCTTGTTCTTTAAACTTTGTTACATAAAAACCTTGTCCGAAGTTTTTTCCTATTTCACATTTTTCGAGATCTATTTTATCAATTTTGGTATAGCTCCCATGGTAAACTATCATTATCGCATCCCTCCATTTTCTTTACAAATTTCGAATATGTCGCGTACCGCCCAAAATGGATTATCGGTATGCAATGCCCACCAATGTTCGTTCAAATAATCCCACCCGCCATATTTTTTAAGATAAAAATAGGATTCCTGTATATTCATCTTGTACGCACGGGCAAAGTACGGAATAATGAACAGAATAAAACTTATTTTATCTTTCTGTTGTTTGCTTAACGTCTTTGTCTCCATAAAAAAAAAATTGAGTTGCAAAGGTAGCGTTTTATTCGATATGCACACACAAAATGACAGCAAAAGCATCTAATAACTTATCGCAAAACAAAAGGGAAAAGAATTTTAACAGCAACGAAACATAAATCTATGCAATAGTGGTATACTATTATTCCATTTGTCCACCTGTGTTCATTTGTCGTCCCATTTGCGCTTGATTTTCCATTTCTATCTTACCAAAACGGAAGCTAATGCCTACGCTAATATAACGACTTTTATATTTCGTTGAATTATAAGCTATATAATAGGGATTGGTTGTATTGTTCTTTGATCGATTCCAATCGAATATATCTTGAACGTTAAGATATACAGAGATTTTTCTTTTCCAGAAATCTGCCCGTAATCCGCCATTGATGGAATAAACAGGCTGCTCTATTTGGAATAAGGATGCTGTCTTTGAACGATAATTACCAGAAAGATTAACCTCCAATACTTTCCATAACTTTGCCCAAAAGTTTAACCGAAAACTGTATACAAAATTATCCGTATTTACTTTTGTCTCTCCTCTGAAAACAGTTTCGCTGTGTGAGTTGTAGACATTGGCATACAATCTTATGTTGATAAAGGTTTTTATCTTGTACATCATATTGGCGTTTAATCCATAACTGTGCGACTTGTTGGAATTTACAGGCATGGAAAATCTTACATAACGTCCAAAGAAATTATCATATATGACATCGGTAAGATTTGCAACTTCATCCTTTGTGTTTTTGAAATAAGCAGATAACCCAACCGAACCAAACTTTGTAAAGTATTTTGTCCAACCGCCTTCTATGTTATTGGTATAGGTAGGCAAAAGGTCATTATTTCCGGTAGAATAGCTGTCATCTCCGTATGCAATAAAGGTGGACAATTGGCTGGCTCTTGGATAGCTGACACGTCGAGAATAACTTAATGTGAAATTGTGCATCTTCTCCGACGCATAACTGAGATGCAAAGAAGGAAACAAGCCTGTGTAATCTTTGCTAACATTATGTTCCACTGCATTTCTGACTTCATAATTAAAATTCCGATATTCTACCCGTAGACCTCCCTTGATGGTAAATTTTTTTATCTTTTGTTGGACTGTTATATAACTCTTAAAAACTCCTGTTGTCCCGTATGTGTCTTTATATCGCATACTATCCAATATGTATCTATCTGTTGTGTTGGATAGAAGCGTATCATTTTTCCAATAGTCTATCAACGGATTATAAGTCCCCCCTATCCCTATAGATATTTCTCCTGTTTTGGAATAAGGCAACGAATAGTCTATATCCATAGATGGACTATAGTTTCCATTTTTACTTAATGAATTCTTATCTATATCTCTGCCGGTATGCAGTTGATACAGTCGTTTATAATTACTGGAATGAGTATAATACCAAAAATTTCCATCAACATCTATTGATAACTTATGCCCTTCATTATTGAATTTATGTTGATATGAAACACCTGCATATCCCCCCATGTAAGATGATTTTGAATTTGTTTCCTCTGTATAGTTATAAAGTCCCATGTCAGAGATAAACTCCCGATAATAATAATAATCTTCAAAAGAATGATTCTTACTGTAAGGATTTCCATACGTTCCACACCAAAAAGAAATCGTTTTCATAGTATCAAAATTATAACTTCCATTAATGTACATGCCTAATGAAACAGAAGAACTTTCACGCCCACTCGTATATTTTCTATGATTAGAGGTATCCATATTTTCATTAAAGGTAATATTGTATCCGTCGGAAGTGGATTTATTTTGGGAATAATAACCATACATATATACATTCATAGTGAATTTTTGATTTGCATACATATACGAAATCCACGGCGATACCGATGGACGAGTATTGGCGCTTACCCCGAAACTGATAAAACTGTTCCGTTTGATGTTTGATCTGGTGATGATATTGATAATTCCGCCCGTTCCTGTTGAACTGTATCGGGCAGATGGATTGGTAATAACTTCTATCCTGTCCAATGAGTTAGCAGGTAATTGTTGGATGTATGTTTTAAGATTTTCGGCATTCAGTCTGGAAGGTTTGTCATTAATCCATATTTCCACACTCGAAACACCTCTTAACGTAATATTTCCTTCAATATCAACTTCAACACCCGGTGCATTTTGTAGCGCGTCAGATGTAGTTCCTGTTTGTATACTTGGGTCTTCGGAGACATTATAGAGTGTTTTTTCTCCATCAATTGTATAGACAGGTTTTTTTTCATATATCGTAACGCCTTGTAAAGTGGTCGGTTTGGACTGTAATTTTATCGTATCCAAACTGATTTCCTTTTTTTCCCCCGTAACCGATATCGCTTGCCAATAAACATCATAGCCAATATAGGAAGCCTGAAATAAATAATCGCCTGCTTTAACATTCGATATTTCGAATTTGCCGTTTCCGTCGGTAGATACGCCATATACCGAACTGCTATCCTGAGCATTCAATAATCCTACATTGGCATAAAAAAGAGACTCCTGAGAATGATTGTCTATTACAATGCCACTTATTGTATAAGAATTAGTTTGTCCGTATACGGTTCCTGCAAGCGGGAATGATATGAGAATTATAGAGCATAGAATCAGTTTTGTTGTTTTTATTTTCATTATAATTAGATTTTGTTTTGTTGTTTTTCAAGACGCAAAGATAACATTATTTTTTCTTTTTTTATCTCTCTGTTGTATACTTAACATTTTTATCTCCATAAAAGTGATTTTGAGGTGCAAAGGTAGCGTTTTATTCGATACGCACACACAAAATGACAACAAAAGTATCTAAGTAATTTATCGCAAAACAAGGAAAATGGCAACCAAACAACGCTGTCATTGGTAGGTAATGCAACCCACTGCCGTTGTAGAGACGGTGCGTGCACCGTCTCTACGTCAGCAAGAAAAAGAATAAATAATGTTTTTGATTATGTCAGAGGAGACGGTGCACGCACCGTCTCTACAACGGAGATGACCCGTTCAAACAACGCCGTCATTGCGGGCTTGACCCGCAACCCCCTGCCCTAAAACGCCTTGTCGGATGGGGATTAGCTCCGCTGCTCTCCGCTGCTCTCCGCTTCGCTTCGGGTCATAACTCATAACTCCTTATACTCCTACGATTGTAATTATTTTACCGTCTACAGTTTCTTTTTTCATGTAGAGTTTATCTTCCCATTTGACGGTCGAACGACGATCGAATACTACCATCCAGCCTTCGTTGCAGCAATGATAATCCACGTAACGGGCGGTTTGTTTAAGACCTTTCTCTATATATTTATCTCCGTAACGGATTTTTAACTCTATCGGATATTTTTGATTTTCGTATACCAGACAAAGGTCAAGACGACCTCTTCCTGACGCTATTTCACGGATTACCTGACCACCTCCATTAATCACACGTTGCAAAAATCCCATCATAATAAGATGAGGCGCTGCTTCACGATAATCAAATTTCTCTGCCCAGATTTCGCCGTTTGCGTGCCAGAACTGTTGGAAATCGCGCATCAGATAGTCTACGTCTATACGTCCGCCTTTCAGGTATCGCGGTATCTTATAGGGATATTTCGAATCCTGTAACCTCTTCTGATACGTAGAAGATAATGTACGGATAATTATTTCGGCATAAATCGGATTGGAAGGTATTATCTGAGAATTATTATCCTCTCGAATCAACCCCAAATCCTTAGTATATAAGAAATCATCCGATTCACAGTCAATAATATCTTCGCCAAGAATCATCGGTTCGAGTATTTTTCGTACCCGTTCTTCATTCAAGCGTTCGAGCAGACTGTCGATGTGTGCTGGACGATTAAGAATAATGGTCTGAATGGCTTCGTTTACCAATTCCGCCGTTACAGGTTTGGTATAGTCCGACTGCAGGATTTCTTCGATTACTTCGCAAGCAATAGCATTAACTAACCAGGGTTGTCCCTGTGTTTGTTCATTGACTAATTCTATTGCATCACGTTCAAATACCTGTCCTGTTTCGTCGGTATGCTGCTGATAGAGTTGGGTAATCTCTTCCTGTGTGAAATTTTTCAATGTATATGTCTTTTTCACGATATTGAACGGGCTTGCGCTGCCCATGGTTTGGCTTTCGGGACGAATTTTTGCTTTGTAATCTCGTATATTACGCATTCCGACAAGGGCTATAGAATGGACAAAAGGCACAAAACTACGGTCATTATAACCGTTGCGCAGTTGTCGTAAAAAAGAAATCAACGTATCTTCACTTAAACAATCCGCTTCGTCAAACAATATCACTAA
>JAIROC010000485.1 GCA_031257735.1 Bacteroidales bacterium
GCTCTCTACCTTGTAAAGCGCATCAACAACGGAAAAGTTTCCCTCAAAAACCTGTTTCGTACTTTCTTTTTTGATTCTTGCTTTTGTCTTAAATATCGCGACATTTTCAGTTTGGGGGAAAACTTATTTTCTGATAGTAAGTTTTTATCTGGGAAGGAGTTCTGTCTTCGTCGTACCAACCAATAGCAAAATCAAACGTTAAATAACGATTAGAATTTTTGATATCACAAGCTTTTATTCCAACTGATATTGGTATCTTTCTAATATTTATTGTAACTCCCCCTTCTACATTCATTCCTATATTACCAATAAAACCCGCTCCTACTCCTGCATAAACATGAAAAAGAGAAGAAACACAGCCAATCAATCCTCCGGATAAATTTAATCTCGCATCTGTCTTAGTTCTAAGAGTACCGAAATAAAAACCTGTCCAATCTTTTACATATCCACCTCTAAACCCATACGGGAATGTACTATTATAAATGAATTGACCGAAAGAAGAGTAGTCAATATCCCAATCCCAATTAATTAAATGTTGGTTTGAACGGATTGTAAACGACAGCGGATTTGTGAAGCTCACAAAATTGACCGCCGACGAAATCACCGGCACAAAAGAAAATCCGGGACTTGTCGAGAAATATTTTTCACTGTCATTGGAAGACACTACCGTATTGAAAGACATTCAACTGAATCCCGAAGACATGCGGATAGGGGACAACATTCTTTGTCTGCATACCCTTTCGGAAGTTGAAGACCTGCCCGGAAAAGTCTCAACGGACAATCGTTACGAAAAACTTTCGACCGACCGCAGCGACTGCCGTCTGTCGTTTGCCGCGCCTGTCGGCGTACTGCTTTCGTGCAACCATCTTTACAATCAGTTTATTTTCATTGACGACAGTGTCGAAAACCTCAAGAAATTTGAACGACAGGCGCGTAACATGCATTCGCTGTCGAGGTACAGCCGTTCAAATCAGATTAATAAACAGTGGATTGAGCAGTATCTGAACGAAGCGCACTCGCTGGGATTGACTTCCGTTCGCTGCCACTGTAACGTGATGGCATGGAGCGACGACCGCGAGGAACTGCAAAAGATTAAAAACGACACAGGCAGTCAGTTAGCGCTCATGGAATGTCGTCCGCGACACAACACCGTCGATACGCCAATGCTGTATTGGGCTGGTATTCCCGCTAATTCCCGTATCAGTAATGCAACTTACTTGCATTACTGATAGGTTATTTGACTAAATTAAGAATTTGTTCTGTATGTAATTCTATAATTTTTGCTATAGGACCAACTAAATCATCATCCGAGCAAATTTCACAGTCAGTATTCCCTTCTACACACTTAATATATGCTTTCATTTTATTTTTAAACCTTTCCAATTGAAATATAAGAGAATCTGATTTAATAATATTTTTATTTAATTCATCAATATAATTCAGTCTAAGAGCCAACACTTTTAATTGTTCGACATAACCTCCGTTAATACTTGGATCGCATGTACTACTACTGTTATTTTTACTGTAGATTTCATTTGATGTTATTTGTCTCCTAATTTGGTCAATTTCAACATAAATGTCTGCAACTTGTTTGCGGTTTTCAATTATCAAATCAATTTTTCGCTCAAATTGCACTTCTCGTTTGAATTTAAAATATTCCCATGCCCAAGCAATTATAATACCAACCACAGCATAAATTATTGTTTTAATTAAATAATTTTTCCAGATCATAATTGTTTTAACTAAATAATTTTTCCAGTTCATAATTGTTTTAACTAAATAATTTTTCCAGTTCATACGTTTTATTTTTTTATTATATATGATATTTTAACTGTTACTTTTCTGTGTTCTCCACCAATATTTACACCGTCCGGTGCATCAATTGCGTTTTTTGAAAATTGAACTTGCATGAAATAAATTTTAAATTCCAATCCTATTTTTAGTAATTCCTCTATTTGACAAGCTCTTAGTATTGCAAGTCGATAGTCATTTATTATTGTTTTTGCATCAATATTAAATGAACAGCGAGGGTATTTTTTTTGGGGATTATATGGTATTCCCGAATTTGGGATTCCATCAGCAAAACCAGTGATATCTATTGATATGATTTTATTTTCTTTTTGTTCTATTTTATCTATAATAGATATGATATTATTAGAAAATAGGACCATATTTTCATGGAGATGGTTGCCTTTTTCATAATTTTTTAATTCGTGCATATCTTCTTTAAGTGGTTTTCCATATGGATTATATGGTGCCTTTTGAGTAGTATGCTGCGGATCCGCACGGGGATTTAACCATTCATCGTCATTTCCTTTTTTTTGCGCAAAGAGAATAGATGAATTCAATAATATTAATACTGTAAAAAATCGCTTCATAGCATTTAGTGTAATTTTTTTTAATATTTTATTTATCACTATTAATCCTACTGAAAACACAAATGAAAACACAAATAGGAATCCTATCGGATTTGCATAATCTAATTTTAACATGTAATGTATAAGATTAATAATTAGCCATGCCCCAAAAAATGACAATAAGAAATAAAATACGTACATCAATGTTGACACAGTAACGCTTCTGCATGCTAAAGTGTCGTCTTTAGAGTATAATACAAATAAAAATATTCTCTTAAATCCAATGGATAAATCTGTAATTTTTTTCCATTTTCTATATGTTAATATTGATATAATCAAAAGAAGAAAACAAGAAATAAAGCACAACAATAAAAATAGAGCCCAATGGGATATATCCATTGTCCAAAAGTCTCCACTCAACCAAAGTCCTTCCATGCGATAAGATATTTTATTTGTTATTTCTGATAAAAAAAATGTCAATACAATAATAAATATAACTCGCATAAATCTAAATAATATTAAGACTGCCCGATAAATTGTATCTTTAATGAGTTTGAAAACTTCATCAAAAATAATGGTCAATATTTGATAAATTAAGTTAGATACGATTTTAATACCCTGAGTAACCATTTTTGTAATATTCCCCATGTTTGTATAAATAATGGATACTATAAATGAATTAGATTGTATATTATTTGGAGTATCAGGAATGTTATATGACTTAACTTTTAATTCGCGAATAAGAGATATTGAAATGGATATCACAGATACCAAGCCTAAAACAAAAGCAACAAATATTCGCCTATATCTGTAGATTAATTCAAAATAGTCGTAAACAGATTGAAGTGTAGCACTCTCTAATCTTTGATTCTTACAAATTAAGATTATTGTTGGAAAAATTAAATGCAAAAATGTTATAAAAATACTGATAATAATTGTTATAACTATCAAATATGACCCTTTATTCAGTCGATTCAAATGAACAGCATCTTGAAAACCTAACCCTATTGAAGACAAAATTGGAATTGTTATCATTATTGTCGAAATAACAAGCAAAATTTCTCTTATTTCAGTCAAATAATCCGGTAAATTATAATTTGTAATAGCACAAATTAACATTGTTGGAATAGTCAGCATTAGTGCATTAAACAATTCTCTTGTTCTATGCCTTAAAATAATCGTCAACAAAAACCATGAGAATATCCAAAAAAGAGGCGTGAATAAATCCTTAAAAGAAAAGGGTCTCAAATAGTAAAACGCCAATAATATAACTACTATAAATAAAAATGGAATATAAGCAGGAAAAAAATTCTTTCCACATTTTGGACATATTGTATCCAAATTACAATTAGTATCATGTCCACAGCGTAGTTTCATATCTTTTTATTCTGTTGTTATATTTCTCTTAATGCTTGAAATCTCGCAAAATAACCGCCAATATATATAATTGTGCTTGTCATAGTAACTGTGTCTACAAGCTAACATTAACAATGAACTATATCCTTGCCCACACAACTTGTATTTCCACGAAAACCACTTCATTTCTATTCCCGACTTCGGCCGCCTCAAATCCGACTTCGACATTGTCTTCATCGACCGCAGCATTCCGTTAATTGATTGCCATTTTCCGTTGAACGACCACAATTTCTCACATTTTGCAACTCGAAATTGCGTTTTCAAACGAGGATTTTGCTTTTGCCAATCGGGAACTTGCGTTCTGTAATTGCGGTGTTCTGTTGTCTGACCACAAAATCCGTCCATTTTTGACACGACGTCGAAATTACGGACAGGAATATGGTTATCTGCGACCGCAATATTTCATTCAAAAACAGAAAAGTCCCTTTGACAAATCCCAATATGCCTGTCTCCGACCGGTAACATTGTGGTTAGCGACAGCATCATCCTGTTATTTCTCCTTTTTCGACTTGTTACGACAGGGAAAATGCTGTTTCAATTCTTCTGTAATCAATACGGCGTTGGGAAGTTTCCGTTTCACGGCCTCTTTACTTGTGTCGTAGTAAGTAAGTCCCGCCACATACGCCTCGCTGCCGGCGCAATGGATATTTTTAACATATTCGGCAGGACGAAGTTTCGCATTACAAATGCTTATATTCATGACTGCCGCAGGTTTTCGGACACTATATATTTTCGTCCCTTATCACTGTTAAATCTGGCATTTTATCAAAGAATGTCGAACTTAATTTTGACAATGTGTTACCTTTAATAATTAATGTTTCAAGATGTTGTAATGATAGAATGGAATCGGGGAGAAATTCCAATTTCAAATTTGATAAATCAAGTTTAGTACAAGATGAATTTTTCAATATGAATTCGTCAAAAGTTTGTAATACCTGTTCTTCAAAATTATCGGCAGGTGCAAAAACAGGATTTGTTTGACCTTCGTTCTGATAGACACCAATAATTCGAACCGAGAAAGTGGAATTAATCGGTTTGATTTTTCTTAAAATATAAAGCAAATATTCTTTATCTTTGTCAAATGTGTTTTTATGCAAAAGTCCATCAATATATCCATCTCTATTGAAATAGGTAAGGAAAAAACCATAATTATAAATAAGTTTCAATTTGCAATCAAGAGGGGTGAATTTTGAAATTGTTTCCATATCAATTTTATTTAACCTGCTTATATTAATAGTGTTTTCTGCATTTTTAATTTCTCTCTCTTGCTTTTCAAGCCATTCCATGAATTTTTGTTTTTTATTTTCTTCACAGGTATTGGCATATAATTTAGCGGTATTATGGTACTCTTTTATCTTATCTATATTTTCAAACATTTTTTTGTTTGCTTTTGCAATAAGAAGATGTGCCATATTATTATTAAAATAAAATTTATTTTTATTTGACTGAGTATCCATTCTTTTATAAAATATTTCGGCATATTCGAACATGTTCAATACATCATCATCCTCTTTTAATATGATACTTTTTTCTCCAAATTCTTTATAAAAAGTTCCAAGTTGCATCCAATTTACTTCACCTGAACTATCAAAATAATGCAAATATGTATTTGTTATTGCGTCAATTTTCTCCTTTGAGAAACTATTATATGAGCAGAGATTAAACGTTCTGGATATCTCTAAAATATTTTCGATAATTTGATGATTTTTATTATTCTGTTGAAATGCCTCAAACGCTTTAGTTAAAAAAGAGTCAAGTTTTTTACGATTGTGGATATTATCAGTCAGATGCTCGTTAATGAATATTTTTAAGGCTTTTGTATATGTGTTTTCATATAAATAATATTTCTTTGTGTCTTTATTAAGAGAATTTAACAATTTTGTTTTTGTTGTAAGTAATTGTTTGTTTTCTGTTTTTAGATATGCTTGATTAAGTAATGTAAATGAATCATTTATATGATGTTTTTTAAACAATAACCATGCATTCAATTTATAAAATCGGTATAAATTGTTTTTAACTGTCCCTATTAACTTTTGCTGTTCTTCATTATCGCCTTTAGGAATTAGTAATCGTTTTTTATCTATCTTCTCTTGTCCCAAAACTAATTTTAAATACTCATATGTGAATTCAATAGCTTTCTCCACATTCAATAATGCTTCATTATATTCTTTTGCCTCAGAAAGTAGATTAGACAATTTATAAAATATTTCAGCTTTTTTCATGTCATCATTGTCTATGCTATTTAATTCGGTAAGTGCGGCTTTTATTTTTGTGAAATTATTATATTTATCAACAAGTGAACAATATTGTGAGACCTTATTAATATAATTTTCTAATAAGGTGAGTTTTAAATCTATCTTTTCACAGACGGGTTCAAAAAATACATAAGAGGACAGATAATATTTATTGAGATTATTATTATTATTTTCTTTCATTATTTTATAGAATTGGTTTGCGATTTTCACCCGTTCTTCTGTAGTAAATTTATAATTATGCCAAATAGATAGACGAGATTCTTTCAAAAAAGAATATAGTTCATCATCCGATTGTGTTTGTAAAATATCTTTGCACTTATAAATAATATAAATATCACAAATAGTCTTGTCATCGTTATATTTTTCTAAAATCCAATCAATTATCTTACTTTTGTCAGCAACATTTTCCAATAAATAAGAGTCATTGTTTTTAACAATATTAACTATCAAATCCTCATAATCTCTATATTTGTCGTTCTTTAATTCATTAAAATTGTTTTGCTTGATTAGTGTAGTAAAAATCTCTTCATGAATCAATTTGTTTTGTTCGTTTCGTTTTTTATCATTTGTGTTTTTTGCTACAATCGCCAAAGCTTTCAACAAATTTTTCAGACATCCGTCATAATCTTGTTTTACTTCGCGTAAGCATACTCCATAATCAGTGATTACATCATAACGCTCGCTAATATTTGTTTCTTTTATTGCGCTACTAAAATATTTAAGCGCTTCGCAATAATCGTGTTTTGAATAAAAATGAATTCCCAAATTCAAGATAACGTTATAGTGCTCAGGACTCATTTTACTTACCTTTGATAAAAAAGCATTAGCTTTATATTCGTCCCCAATTGTATTATAGAAATCCGCCAAATCATTATAAAACAAAACATTTTTGAATTCATAAATTTCAAGTTTTGTATAATCGCGATACAATAAATGGCGTGTATCTTTTATTAATGATTCTAATTGTTTTTGACAATCCTCTTTAGGAACATCATTTATTTGTTTGTTTAAATCATTTATTTGCTGAATATATATCAATACAAGTTCATGAACAGGTATAATATAGGATTCTATTTTACTTTTGACAAGACGTTTTTGTGTCTTTTGTTGTTGCTTAATTTCATCGAAATCTATAAAACTTCTATTTTCTATTGCTTTTTTATAGCAATCTATTATTTTCGATAGTTCTTTCTTTTGATGTTTGAAAATATGTCCTTTTTCTAAATAATATTTGTATATTTCTTTTGTGTTGAATCTTTGATTCTGTTCACAATTAGTTTTATATTGTTCTAACGATTCTTCCGCTTTGGGGTATTGTTTTTGTTTCCTATATTCAATTGCCATATAATAATCAAAATCTTCGGCAATAATATTTTTCAATAAATTCAGTACTTCAACGTTATAATCAAAATCATTTTTTTTCAGCAATACAAAAAATACAGAATCGTCCTCGTCGTACTTTTTGTCGAAAGATGATTGTATATCGTTATCGTCTTTGTCATCAAAAGAAGCTCCAATTCTTTTTAATAATACATATACTTGAAATAAAATTATGGTAAGATCTTCTTCGTTATCTTGCCAATTCTGTTCAATAATTTCACGAATTATGCGTTTACCTGTCGAAATAAACGAAATAAAGTTTTTTTTATTATTTTCGTCGGAATAATAATTTTTTGCCAAAGACTGGACATAACTATGAATAATATAGCTATCTGCTTTACTGCTATCTTTTTCCAGTAAACTTGATGAAGATAATTTATTGAGAATTGTTTCGGTATGACGAGTTAAAGGTCTCCCTAATAATACAATTTCTTGAAAACAGGAAATCTCGTTTTCATCTATGTTTTTAAAAATATCCTCAAATTTATCTTTTAGAATGACCAAAGTTTGTCTTTCATCTTTCATTAAATCTTCATAAGATGTAAGTTTATTTGATAACTTTTTCAAAATATCCTCTAATAATATAGGATGTCCATATTTATTTTTAATAGTACTAAATTGGTCTATAGTAAGATTATTATCTTGTGTTATTTTGTTTTCAATGTCTTTTATATTGTATGCTGATAGTGGAATCTCCTTTATTTCTCGATTATCAAGGTTAATATTTTTATATTTGGTAATGTTATCCCATCCTACAAAAAAAAGTTTTAATTTATTTTTTATTTCACTAAAATTGTACAAACGAATAAAACTGACTAAATTCTTGAAATTACCTGAATTAGATTTTATTTTTTCTACATTATCAAATACAATCAAATAAATATTAATATCAGATGAATCTTTGATTTTTTTAAAAAAAGAGGCTGTTTCTTTACACAAATAATCAAATTTTTTAGAATGTTGTATAGAGTCATTCTCGAAATCTAATGAAAGTTTACAGTATTTGAGATTTTTATTTTTTTCTAAATATTCGATTAACCACAAGTTAATAAATGTAGTTTTTCCAATATCCGGCAAACCATAAATAATATTGATATTTTTACTTATATCAAGTAAGGCTAAGTCGTCTTGTCTGTTGTCTTTAAAAATTTTATAATCTTTGTCATTCATCCCAATAGTTAGATTGTCAAAAATGTCGGTAATGTAGGGATTGTAGGGAATGTAGGGATTGTAGGGATTGTCAGGAATATTCTTACTGTCTTCTTCAAATCTTGTTATCTCATAGCTTAAGATACCACTGTTCTTCTTGTATGCATCTACATTTATATTCCACTCATTTAACGCGTCATATTTATAGAATGATACTTTTACCGTCTTCTTTTCAAAATCAACTTCTATTTCTTGAAAAGCATTCTTAAATTCTCTTCCATCATAGCATGCACCAGCGTTTATAAATAATGTTGTACCAAATTTGTTTTCCTCTATTAAGTAATAAGATTCATGCGTATGTCCTGATAAAATAATATCAGAGAATTTATTTACAATATTACGAGAAGGTTTATCACAGTCACGAAACCATGAAAAATGATGATGCAAACAAGAAATAACAATCTCACTGTCTGTATTAATTTGGTCTTTTAAATTCGCAGCTTGTTCAATTCCTAAAACAAGTTTCCGGGTTTTATCTTCATCATCAGCACACAACAATGCACTGTTTAAAGCGACAAATCTCAGTTTTATTTCTCCTGCTACATTAACGCATTTAGTATATTCGCCAAATTTTCCTTTTGTATCACTTTTTTGATATCTTTCTGCAAATGTATTATACGCCTCGAATTTTTTCATTATGATTGGAAA
>JAIROC010000509.1 GCA_031257735.1 Bacteroidales bacterium
AAATCGGTGTATTCTTCATTCATTATTTATTCCCCCCTCGGTTTTACCATAATCAATAATTGCAAGCGCGACAAATTTCGCCAAATTAACAGGAACGGCGTTGCCTATCATTTGTTCAATGTCGGTTTTACTGCCGGTCCACATAAAATCTCTGGGAAAGGTTTGAATTTGCGAACGCTCTGACGTTGTCAACGGACGAACCCCCGCGGAAATAGTTACCGGATCGCCTGGGTGTCCTAGATAACCTTTCGGAATAGGACGGTTCACACCGCGGATCGTAGGGCTTGCCTCATCAATGGAATAAACCGCCCTTCGGCAATAATTCCGGGGATGCCGATAATAATAAGTGGTGTCAATATTTTCTCCAAAATAATCACGGATGGTCATTTGTTTTTCGGAAATGTTTTTTTCAATGTAGGGCAATAAGGCGTTATCAGCTTTATCCAAAAAGCCGACGCAAAAAAAACGCTTGCGAATTTGCGGGCAGCCGCAGAAACTCGCGTCCAGAATCTTTTCGGTTAATCCATAACCGCCAGACTTTAATATCAATTTTGCGGTTCCCCATGCATTGCTTTTGATTACGCGGTCTACATTTTCCATTACAAAAATTTTTGGTTTTAGATTGACTACAATCTCGGCAAAGCATTTAGTTAGTTCCGCGCGGTCTTTTTCCGTGCGTTTTCCCGCATGGGAAAAATCTTGGCAGGGCGGACCGCCTACTATCATATTGGCGGGATATTTTTTGAGTTCTGAAACCGCCGACGGAACGTCCGAAAGGTCAAGGTTTATAGCTTTATGGGAGAAATTAAGGTTATATACGTCTAAAGCCCGCTCCCAGTTGTCAAAACTGGCTAAAATGGGTATTCCCGCCTGTTCAAACCCAAGGGAAAGCCCTCCAACCCCGCAAAACAGGTCTATTGCACATAAAGGCGTTTTTATGTTATACATAAACAAGAGTATACGGTGCTTTTAAAAAGGCGTCAAGTATTTGACGCCGAAAAGGAGGAATTTTTATGGAGCCTTCACTCTACGGAATTGAACATTCAAATAGGGCAAAAAAGGACTTTTGGGGCAAAAACCAGTTCAACAGTACCTTCCCTGTGGCGCTTGCCTGCTATATGCGGGACAAGGGTATAAAGCCCGTGTATATATCCCTTTCCCCGGATTTTGAAATCATCAATTCGGAGATTCCCTTTGATGAGGTTTTCAAAACTACGCTTCCAAACAAAGATTTAAATTTCTGTTTTGAATCCAAGTTCGAGCCGTATCAGGCTTTTTCCCGCGAGGACATCGGCGGCATTGATTTAGTTGTGAAAGACACGCTGGACAATTTTTTAATGCCGCTTGAAATAAAATTGACCGTGTTGCCGGATAACGGCACGTCAAAATTAAAAGAGACGCATTGGGGCAGCGAGTTGGTCATAAGACCTGCGACAACAAAATACGCCGCGCTTGGCATGGTACAATCCATACAGGAGCGGCTTGAAGAGGCGCGTGAAATTTTCGAGCCCGTGTGCTCCGATATTCAGCATTGGTCAAACAAACACGAAATAGCGGACAAGACGCTCGTGTTGATAAGCGCGTTAAATGCTTTTGAAAAAGCGTTTATAGGAATCCAAAAACCGCTTTTAATGCAGCCGATTTGGAAAACCAAAGGGAAAAGCCCTGATTTAGACGATAATGCTTTTGATATTTTTGTATGGAGCGATTTTGCGTTAAGCCGCCTTTTTATAGAATCGGCGCGCGGCAATCCGTCAAACATTTCCCGCGCAACGAGAAGCACGGCAAGACTTGCGCGGATACTTTACGAAATAAGCACCCAACGTAAAACGAACATTTACCAAATCTACACGGAAATGGCTTTTGAACATCAGACCGACAAGGAATTCGCAATGAACGGCGGAATAACCCGCAATTATATGAAGTCTCCCCGCAGGCTGAAACCCGCAGTGAGAAAGGATTGTCTTTCAGAAATAATTCTGAACGGCGGGGAAAAAGAGTTAAGCCCCGAAAGACGGTTTGACCAGACCGTCTATTTTGCACTTGGAAATAAATCCACAAATAAATAGTTCATTGGTAAAACCCATGAAACGGATTTTGAGTCATGGATAATTTAACTCCTGAACAACGCCATAAATGTATGTCTCATGTACGCAGTTATGACACTAAACCGGAAGTTTTTTTTCGCAAAGCTTTATGGAAGTGGGGAATTAGATACCGAAAAAATGTAAAAAATCTTTTCGGTAAACCTGATATTGCTATCAAAAAGTATAAAATTGTAATTTTTATTGATGGTGATTTTTGGCATGGAAACGATTGGAAAAAGAAACATTTCTCATCTCAAGAAGAACTTTTATCATCTTATTCAGATTATTGGCAAAAGAAAATACGACGTAATATTGCGCGGGATGTAAAAGTAACAGAATACTATAAAAACATCGACTGGACTATTCTAAGGTTTTGGACTTCTGAAACAGAAGAAAATTTAAATAAATGTATTACTGAGACGATTGAAACAATTAATAAAATTAAAAGACATATAAAAAAATAAAAAATTAATATTATTCGTATATAAAATAGGCGCGCCGTGCCGTCCTTGGCGCGGCGCAGCATATACAGTCCTGTTATGTGCAGTTAGGCGTGTTTATATTTACTAAAAATATTTCTTATGATCATATTATTTACTTTCAAACCATTTTGCATATGACAAATATAGAATTATTTGCCTTTTCAGAAATAAATTGTTCCGCAATCTTGTATTTTTCATGTTCATCTTTAATAAAAAGATAACGACATATATTACTATCAATAAATATTTTATCTGTCATAACATTCTTCACGATTAAATTTGAATCCTTTATCCACTATCCTATTTTGGGCGGCAAATTTTAAAAAAGATACAATATCCTTATTTTTATCTTTCTGTATAATAAAATTTATTATTTTAGAAAAATCTGTTTCTTCATCCGATTTTATTATCATTGTTTTTGAATCCAAGGAAATTGCTTCAAGCATATTTTAACCTCCATACAATCTATTTAAATTATAACCCAATTATTTTTTTAGTCAAGTATCAAATATTCCCTCACGGGTGTATATTCTTTATACATTTAACTGCTTTTTTCGCCCAACGGTTCATCACCGCACAATCCCTTTGAATCGCGTCTGTTCGTTGACGTGCTTCAAAAAATCTGAATATCGCATAATCGAACCATGGATTAGTATAGTTATATTTTGAAAATATTGCAAGACGGCGGTTTTGCGGACGCATTACGCTCTTTTTTGAAATTTAA
>JAIROC010000533.1 GCA_031257735.1 Bacteroidales bacterium
GGATTATTGATTACAATATCCGAAGCATCTACCTTTGTACGACTTCCCCATGCGTCAATAAAATAAACGCCATTTGCTGAATTATCTCCAATGACGGCATAATGCCGACTTTATAGACAGACACTAATTAGCTACGCTGCTCTCCGCTTCGCTACGGGTCATAACTCATAACCCATAACCCATAACTCATAACCCATAACTCAAAGCGATACCGCCTTTTATCCATATACCCGGTTGCGGGATATTACCTAAATCGAAATACGGTGTATTGAACAGATTGGCAGCTTCTATGAATACGTGAGTTTGTTTTAGGAGTAGACTTATTTTCAAGTTACACAACAGATAAGGTTTGTATTTTTGTTCGGTATTGGTTTCGTTATCAAGGAATGTACCTTTTCTTTCCTGAAAATTAAATTGCCAATTAGCATACAGTTTCCAGAATATTTTGTGATGTATATTCAGTTTAACTTGATTGCGAAGATAATCCGTTGCATACAGCGAAAAATAACCTTTGCTGTTTTTGGTTACGTAAAGGTAATTGTATTGGATGCTGACATGAGAAAGATAGCCTTTTTTAGGTGTAAATCGGGTGGATATATCTATTCCCGTAGCCTGTATATTGGACATATTTTCGCAAAACCAATTCTCTTCCAGTGATAAACGAACCCAATCAATAATCCGAAATCCGTATCTGTAGAATGTAGTTATGCTTGTATGCCATTGTTTGTATTTCGATACAAATCCCAATTCAACAATAATAGCCTGTTCAGGTTGCAGTTTAGGATTACTTGTTTGAACGGCGCTGGTGTAATACAGATCGGTGAATGTGGGCAAACGATATACATTTTGGATGAAATAATTGATTTCAATTTGATAAGGTAAAGATAAAATACCATTTGTCCCTACGTTCCAATTAAAGCCATAATCTTGACACCAATTTCCCCTTGCTCCTGCAGATAGTTTAAAATTATGCAGATGGAAATTTTGCTGGATTTGGAAGCCGATATGTTTTCTATTCTTCCCTTTATCGTAGTGAGAGGTATCCTTTTTCAGAAAGACAGGAACAGGGTAGGGGAGCGGGTCGCCCAGATTGTTACTCAATATATTTTCTTCTTTATAGTCCACCCCAGCAGCGGTATTTCCCCATTTGTAATTGTATGCTGTTTGCAGATTTATTCCTCCCAACATGGTTTCGTGATAATTATGATTTAGATACCAACTTGGTCTTTCGTATCGAAAGAGTTGATATTTGTCATAGTTTCCTCGAAAATAAGCATTCGCATTTATTCTCCAATGATTGATTATTCGATTGTAGTTAGCGCTTGCAAAGAAGACGCGAAGATGCTCATACTGTTCTTTATATTTGGCGGAGTAAAATGAATTAGCGCCATATTCTTTTTCTTGAAATCCCCCTTGCAGTTCAAAAGTACCTTTATTCCGGTCTTGATACAACATGCGAAAAAATACATTTCCCTGCATATAGTCTGTATTATTTGTGTATCCTTCACTGCGATTGATATTACCTCCTATTGTGAAATAAAATTTCTTTATCTTGAAATGACTGTTGGCGGCAGTGCGAATAAATCCGTACATGCCTGCACTGATAGACAGATCGAAAATATTATCTTCTGGGGTACGGGTAATAATATTAATGCATCCCGCAAAAGCAACGGTATTATAAGCCATACTTCCCATGCCTTCCAAGATTTCTATTCGTTCAATGGCTTCCGTGTGAATGGGGATGTTTAGGGAGAGATGTCCTGTTTGCGGGTCTGTAAGATTAATACCGTTTAACAAGACCATAGTTTGGTCGAAGGCGCCGCCGCGTAGACTTATATCTGCTTGTATGCCATTGTTTCCTCTTGTCCGTAAATCTACGCCTTGAACATAGAGAAGCAAATCCTGCAAAGTTTCTACAGCCGCATGCTCTATTTCACTGCGCGTAATGACAGCAGTGATTTGTTGAGGCGCAATAAATACGGATGATTTACTGTCCCCGATGATCACTTCCTCAAGTATAATGGTTTTATCGCTTGATGTATCATTATCGCTTTGACCGAATAACAATGGTGAATACAAACTTAAAAAGCTACACGAACAGGATAAAACACCTATCTTTACGACTTTATGTAAACTATTGAACACACCGTATGAAGCTCTTGTCCATCGTTTAAAGCAGAAGTCATGTTTTTGTTTTGTAATTTTTTGTTTCATAAACTTTTAAGTTAATAGTCATAAAATAAAAACAACCGCATTTGCGGTTATTTTTTTGAGGTACCAGACGGATTCGAACCGCCGTAAAAGGTTTTGCAGACCTCTGCCTAGCCCCTCGGCCATGGTACCATTTTTCGTGCTGCAAAGGTATAAAAAAAACTTATACTTTTCGCATTATTGTAAAATTATTTATACGTATCATTATCAGGGTTTAATTCCTGTACTTTCGGTACAGGGACTATTTTACTGTCCGTAAAAAAGAATTCAATGGGCTGTACAATGCGGTCAAATACGAAATATTGACAACGGACAATCTCATTTTTATCTCCATTAATAATGGCATAAAATCTGTCGCGATTGTATGTTTCCATAAAGTCTATATCGTGGCTGTATTCGTTTTCCGATGCGTATTCATCTTCAAGATAGAACATTGTAATTGAGGTGATATTTCCATCTGTATCTTCGATACGGACTTCCTTAAACTTACGGGAAAAGATACTGTCTTTCTTTCCTTGTGTGAATCCTGTTGCCATAGATTCATAGTTCAGGTTACGGAAATCCGACAAAAAGTCTAACAAACGTAAAGTATCATATTGAGCAAGACGTTGATTGCTGGATGTTTGTATAATGTTGAAATGTCTGCTTTCTCCACGTGTAATATGAAATGAATTAGCGGGATTGGTATAATCGACGCTGTTTATTTCTTTTATTTTGGACATTCTTAAACGAACAATGTGATGGCTTTTCCATGCATCTTCCGAAGGATTGTATTTAGGACTGATAAATCCCCTAAAGCCGGGCAAATAAACAACGCAAGGAATAGAAGAACCTTCCATAATGGCATAGTTTCCAAGATTGTCCATTGTCGGTTGTCCAATATAATATGTTTTTTTATGCGTATATTTGAATAATTTCAGTTTACCCAGACTTATACGGTAATCGTCATAATAAATTTCTACTTTGGTAGAACCTGATGACATTCGTTTGTTTATGGTACTGCGTGATGATTTTGCTACAATATCCTTTACGACAATGTTATAAATACAGTTAAGCAAATCATCTATATTATCTTGAACAATATCATGTTTTCCGTTTACTATCCACTGTCCATTTTTGCGTTCCAGAAGGGTTTGTTCTTCATAGCTGTTTGCGAGGAATATTTTTGTTATTGCGGAAGTGTCTTTTACCGCAAAGTTTTTTTCCGAAGCATCAAGCGTACCCGACCTGCGACTGATAATAAGAATGAAGGCGATTGTCAAAATAGACAGACTGATGATAATGAGTATAAGGTTATTTCTCTTTTTCTTATCCATATAATGTAATATTTTTTGAAATTATTTTGTATATTTAAATTTACGTATACTGATGAATATAATGCTTAAAATAATGATTGCAAACAGAGGAAGCATCAAATTAAATGTTTGCCACAATGATTTTTCTTTCAGGGTTTTGTTTTTATCAAGCAATCGCATTTTAAAATCTTTAGAACGAACCTGCAAGATGTCTTCATCATCACAAAGATAATTCACTGCATTGAGCAAAAAGTTTTTATTTCCAAAAGTTAGACCTGTAAATCGATCATAACCGAGAGGGTATGCAAAATTATCTTGTCTAAGTTGATTTTTAATCATATCTCCATCGGAAACAAAGATCATTTTTGTTGTTTTACTTTTGTGGATAACGCCCAATTTAGCAATATCAGTTCCTTCCAAATCAGAAAACAAAGAATTAAATTCCCCCTCTACAAGTATACTGACAGGAAGATGTTGTTTATTAAATTCTCTCATATTGGCTCGTCGTCTGAGTGTTTGCAAACTTATGATAGCGGGCGTATTTGTAATTTTAGTAGTGCCGGAAGTTGTTAGCAAAACAGTTTTTTTCAGTTCTGCTTTTGTTCCGATGACATCAATAGAACTGACAAATTCCGTACGCAGAACATTTAAATTTTTAACAACGGGATGCTCAATATATGGCGTGATAACAGGAAAATAATACCATGGGATATATTTATATTGCGCCTGTCCTCCTACATTACTTGAATTGACGGGAATTTGTAACGCATTTAAATCCTGTAGAAGGTTTGAATTGAAACGAACGCCGTACCTGAAAAACATATCTTCCAAATTCAAATCTCTGGCAAAACATGCCATTTCCATATTATTTTGCAGGCTGTCCATTTCTGCTAATACAGGATCAACATACCATAATAGTCGTCCTCCATGCATAACAAACTGATCCAGTAAATATTTTTCGAAATTACCGAAAGGTCGTGTTGGTTTGGCAATAATGAGTAAATCATATTTATTGTTTTTTACTTTGAAATCACCTGTCAGGGTGTCTGTTATTTCGAGTTCAAATATATTACTTATTTGATTATTCAGTATGACGGAATCGACAGTATAAAAATTGGCAATAGCAACGGCAGCTTTTAATATTTCAATATTGGCTAATTCACCGTGTCCTTTCAGGAAAGCGACTTTTGCGTGTTGCTGATTGGTTATTCGGCGGATACTGTTACCAATATTATATTCCAATTTTTCGATGGAATATTTAATAATGTCTTCGCGGTTACGTAATAGCCCATCATCGGAATCAAGTAAGTCCACAGGAACTTCCCGTTGTCGATAAGAGATAATTGCTCCGGGAACAATATAACGGGTATTAATGCCATCAGCTTCTTGAGATTGTATCGGTTGAGGCGTTAAACCTTTTTTGTAGAGTTCACTGTAAATGGCGTTCATTTCACGGGCTTCTCTTCCTTGGGCAGGGTCGATAAATTCATATTCTATTTGGTCTGAATATGCCCGTAATTCATCTAAGAACTCGCGTGTTTTAGTCGATAATTCAGCATAATCAGGGGGAAGACTTTTTCCGTCCAAATAAACCTTGACATAAATAATATCTTCCAAATGAGTAAGCATATCTTTTGTGGACTTTGACAGTGTGTATCTTTTTTCACTTGTGAGGTCAAAACGCGTGAAAATAAATATGGAAATAATATTAAGAGATACAACAATCAATAATATACTGATAAATCGAAACAGATGTTCACGCTTTATGTTTTTTACTTTCAGATCTTTCATGAATACTTATAATATAAATTACCACTTTCGGCTTTGTAATTGTAAACGGGAGAATAATAGAAACAAAGTTATTACACTCATGAAATACAAAATATCTCTTGTGTCAATAACCCCGCGACTGATAGAAGCATAATGATGTTCTATCCCAAACCATTTAATAATCTGTCCGAATGAACCGAATATATCAAATGAATATATAAAATCAAATCCAAGCCATACAATAAATGATATCAATATAGACAAAATGAAGGAAACAATTTGACTGTCTGTTAACAGGGAACAGAATATGCCGATGGACGCAAAGGTTGCTCCCAAAAAAATCAATCCCAAATAAGAGCCCCACATAGCGCCGTAATCAATATTGCCTTGGGGATAACCTAATAAGTAAATCGACAGAAAATAGATTAATGTTGGCAATATGGAAACTATCAATAAGATGACGCTTGCAAAGTATTTTGCCAAGATAATTTGTGTATTTGACAGTGGCATTGTCAGTAAAAGTTCTATTGTTCCGATGCGTTTTTCTTCGGCAAAAGAACGCATTGTAATTGCTGGAACTAATAAAAGAAAAACGATAGGCGCCAAAGTAAATAAGCCGTTCATATCGGCAAACCCTCTGTCTAAAACATTGTAAGACATGGGAAATACCCACAAAAATAATCCTGTCAGCGTTAAAAACACTCCTATGACAAAATAACCAATTAATGAATTTAAAAATATTTTAATCTCTTTAATGAATAAACTATACATCCTGTAACTATTTGATAAAGTATGGTTAAGATAAGAACAATCCGTTTATCGAAAAGTGTACAAAGATACAATTATTTGACGGAATACAATACTTTCTATCATGTTATTTGTATAATTGTTGATATTCATAGTTTCATCTGCGCCAAAGAAAGAAAAACAAAAGAATTGTCTCTCTAAATAAAGTATGCTTGTTAGCAGGATTGGGAATATTTTGATCCATGTAAATTGTTACATTGTCTATGGATTTGACATTAATATGGATTTCATATTGAGTACGTATCGCATCATTTAATCCCAAATTATGCATTAAGGTTTATTGACAAAGTAATCTCCTTCCATGACAAGTTTCCCGCAGAACTATTGATTTCCTAACACTATGCATTAGATTTTTTCGGCAGAGTTAGTTCTTTTTTTCTACTGCATAATTTGGGTCTAAAAAACAACAGATTGCAGGCTCACGAACAACATGGGTATGACGCAACAGCAAATTATT
>JAIROC010000566.1 GCA_031257735.1 Bacteroidales bacterium
CCTGTTGTAATATTGCCATTGGAATTTATTTTATTAGGCTATATGGTTAAGAATGTCAATCGACTGTTAATAAGTAATTCAAAAATGATGCTAATCGGAATGTGTAATGAAATATGTTACATGTTCAGATTTTCAATAGCAAAATGCTTTAGAAATAAAGAAAATAATATTTAAATATAAAATATAAAAACATAAAATCATGTGTATAGTACAAGTATTTATAAGATGGTATGCGCTGTTATTTGCGCATAAGTTTTTTTTCAAATTCAATTTGTTTATTTACCACCTTGGATTATGTGGTATGGGAGTTGGAAATTGTGATGATATAATTTCCGGCGAGAAATATTTTTTGAAATATTTGTTCAAGAAGAAGAGGAGGGAACAAGAGAGGACAATAGTAGACATAGGTGCAAATATCGGAAACTATTCATTGCTTGTTAATGCTATTAGTGAAAGTGTAAAAATTCACGCTATTGAACCTGTGCCGAATAATTATACAGAATTATGCAAAAACGTATTGCATGTCAATAATATTATTCCTTATAACATGGCAATTAATGAACAAAGTGGCGTATTATCAATATATGATTACGATGATAACAATTCGGAACATGCATCTCTATACAAGGAAGTATTTACCAGATTACACAACAATAGCAAAGTGGAAGAATTTACAGTAAAGGCAATGTCTCTTGATGAATTTTGTGAGATTAATCATATAGAGAATATATTTTTGTTAAAAATAGATACAGAGGGTAATGAATATAATATTTTGCGTAGCGCCAAGCGAATGTTTGCAGAAAAAAAGATTGAAATAATACAATTTGAATTCAATGAGATGAATGTTGTTAGCAGGGTGTTTTTTAAAGACTTTTATGATTTGCTTCATGAAGATTATTGTATTTATCGTTTATTACCGAAAGGATTTTTACCAATTAGAAAATACAAACCCAACCAACAGGAATGGTTTATGTTCCAAAATATTGTTTGTATCAGAAATGATATAGCATTTTAATCGTATATGTAAATAATGAAATTTAAAAATTAATAATGAAAATAATAGTAGCCCACAGTGGCAAACAACATTCTTTCCAAACGGCGAATGCGTTAAACAAATATGGAAATTTATATAAATATATTACAACAGTATATGATAAACCTTTCTCCTTAACACGATTATTAATATCTGTTTTAAGGGGGAAAAATAAAAGGAAAGCATTGTCCAGAAAAAATCCGAATTTAAAAGATAATCAAGTAAAACAATTCTATGAGCTGCGTGGACTTATTTTACTGTTTGCTTCGCGTGTTCCGTTTTTTTTCAAATTATTCCCTAACTATTTTCAATATGTACATGATTCTTTGGGGCGAAAAGTCGCTAATTATGCTATCAGGAAAAAAGTTGACGCCGTTATTATGTATGATGGGGACGCTTTATGTTGTTTTAAAATCTTGCAGGCAAAAGCGCCGCATATAAAGCGCATTTTAGATGTATCAATTGGCAGTAGATTATTTTCAAAGTCTATTTATGAACAGGATGCTTTACTTTTCAAAGACAGTTGCATATTCAAAGAACAGTCTTACAGTCTGAATCCAAATGTTTTGCATGATATCGAAAAAGAAATTTCTCTATCCGATTATTTTTTAGCCGGTTCTCAATTTGTACGAAGAAGTTTAGAATACAGTAATATTGACAGTAAAAAAATCAATATTATACCATACGGTATAGATATTACAAAGTTTACATATAAAGTCAAAAGCAAATGCGAAACGCCATTAAAATTAATTTTCACAGGAAATGATATGTATCGTAAAGGAATACATCATTTATTAAATAGCGTCTCCCAATTTGACAAAACAACAGTTGTTTTAACTGTTGTTGGTGTTTTTTCTACCAATGAATATTATTATCAGCAATATGCCAGGCAAGAAAACATTCGTTTCACAGGATTCGTAACACACGATACATTAACAGAATTGTATCATCAAGCGGATGTTTTTGTTTTGCCCTCCCTTGTAGAAGGATTCGCACAAGTGTGCATAGAAGCGATGGGTTGTGGACTTCCGGTTATTTGTACGGAAAACTCAGGCTGTAATGATGCAATTGTGGATTATGAAAATGGATTCGTTATAAAGGCGGGAGACAGGGAGGCATTAAAAAGCCGTATTGAATGGTGTATTCAAAATCAGGAGAAACTTGTTCAAATGGGTAAAAAAGCAAGGGAAACGGCTATAAGTTATACGTGGGAACACTATTACGATAATTTAAATACTGTAATTGAAAAAATAATGAACGAATGATACAAAAAAATAAAAACATGGAAGATAGAAAGACATTTATTTTCTGGAGTAATATGTTGTGTTTACTTCATTCTTCTTTTCTCCGAAATTTAGGCTACAGTCAAAATGTTATTTTAGTGGCTGAAACCGACCTGAGCGAAGAAGGAATTAATCAATATTGTTTTCATGTTCCTGATTATGGAAATGTAAAAACCATAGTGGCTCCAAATGACAAACAAATAGATGAATTATTGAATAAAAAAAACGCCATTCATATATTCTGGGGTGTACAGTCGTTTAAAATGCCGGATAAAGTTTTCAGGCTTGCTGTAAGCAGGAAACTATTTATCGGAATATTTTCCGAACCATATAATTGGCTTGGATTAAAAGGTAAATGGCGTTGGATTAAATATTTAATATTTCGGATAAGATATGGCAAATATATCCGGTTTATTCTAACAACAGGCGAAAGAGGAAGATGGTGTTTCGAATCGGCCGGTTTTAAAAGAAATATAATATATGATTGGGGATATTTTACAGAAACGCCCGATATTTCCATTCAACAAAAACAGGATAATGATATCAGACTCCTTTTTATTGGGCAAATATGCGAGCGAAAAAATATATTGTCTTTAGTGTCCATCTGTAAAGAACTTAATGTTATTGACAATCTCCAAATAGTAGGATCAGGTCATTTGGAAAAAGACTTGTTACAAGCGATTAACAATACTAAATGTAAATATTTGGGAAAAGTTCCCAACCAAAATATATCTAAAATAATAGTTGATTCCGATGTGTTGATATTGCCCAGTATTCATGATGGATGGGGCGCTGTAGTAAATGAAGCGCTGATGTGTGGAGTTCCGGTAGTAGTAAGTAACCGGTGTGGGGCATCCATTTTAATAAATGACATTAGGGGACGTGTTTTCTCAATTGAAAAAAATAATTTGAAAGACGTATTACAAAATTATATAACCCGGTTACCGTATGATATAAATAAGCGGGAAAAGATTAGAGACTGGGCGATGCAAAGCATAACAGGGCAAGTTGTATCTCAATATTTTGTAAAAATTATGGAACATGTATTGCATAATTCATTACCGAAACCTGTAGCGCCCTGGTTACATAATTAAGACTAATATATGGATTTGTTGCTTATAGTATTATACATTATTTTGAATGTTCTTATCGTCTTTTTTTATTATAAAAAAGATTTGGGAGTGTTTCAGCCGCCGTTTATAATGAGTTTCATTTCATTAACGGTGATACTACCACAATTAACTACCATTTATTTTCACCCCTATTATAATAATCAATTATTGTATAATTTATGCTATACAATGATTACTTGTAATTTGTCGTTTGTGGCAGGTTATAATCTGGCAAAAAAAAGAAAAATGTCGATGGTTATCCGTGATATACAATTAAAAAAAATGGAATGGATAATTTTTTTGTTTGCGCTTACAGGATTATCGACGGTTTATTTTTTTAGCGTCAATTTTCATGTATCAAAAGATGAGTTCACCGGCGCTATGGATACTGTATTAACATCAAACATAAAATCATTTTCGGAATTTTCATTAGCGCTGTCTATAGTCAGTATATTGCAAGGAAATAAGAGTAAAATAATTTGGATTAGCTTTATCTTATCTATTATACCTATTATAAATTTCGCTTTTTTTGTAAAAGGATCGCGAAATGATTCTCTTGTGCTTTTTCTTAATTTGTTGTTGTTTTGGGTCTTATGGAAACCGCAAATGAAACGTCTTATAAAAATATTAACAATTTGTTTTTTCTTAACTGGGTCTATCATTAGTAGCTCAATGGAAGAATTTAGAAATGCTTTAATAAAAGATCCAAATCTAAATGTATTTGATATTAACTATTGGGATGCATTTAACAATAGTTTTTATAACTCTCATACTGACGTAGGTATGGATTTAGGTAATGCCGCATTGGGAATAGATTTTTGCTATAAAAATGACACATATAATTATGGGTTGCAATTATGGAATGGTTTTGTATATAATTATATACCAAGACGATTGATTGGGGACAAAAACAAAAAAGCGCTTATGTACCATGATGAATATATAGATAGAAATCTAAATAGTTACTGGACGCATGGCGTTACAACTGTAACAGGGTATGCGGATGCTTTTTCTTCATTTTCTTTTTTTGGATTTATTTTATTTGCATTAGTTGGTTACATGTATGGGAATATCTGGGAATATTCGTTTCGTTCCGGCTTTTGGCGATTTGTTTATTTATTTACAATATCACAAATTCCAGTGTTTGTTACTCATAACTTGCAATTTTTCTTGGCCAGATTGGAATTGGTGTTTATTTTTTTATATCCAATTGTCTTCTCTTTCTTTATTTATAAAAAACGATTAAAATGAAAATTTCTGTTTACACTTGTTCAATTTCGCGTAGAGCAGGGGGATTGTTGGACACTGTACGCGATTTGTATCTAAGTTCTGTTTTTCAAGACATAGATATTCAAATGTATTCATACGAAGATGAATTTACACAATTAGACTTGCCAGGCTGGAAAAATATACCTGTACAATTATTTGCAAGTAAACCGTTTTTCTATTCAAAACAGGCGCGTGACGCCATATTACAGTCAAAGGCGGATATTTTACATGTGCATGGTATATGGCGTTACCCGCATGCTTTTATGGACACATGGAAACGATATACCGGATTACCTGTGGTATCTACGATACAGGGGATGCTTGACCCTTATATCATAGAGCAGCAAGGCAAAATAAAACAATATTCAGGGAAATTACTGTTTGCCGACAGAGGGTTTAATGCCGTAACCTGTTTTCATGCTCTTTCGATGAAAGAATTGGAAGATATTCGTGCATACGGATTGAAACAACCGGTAGCCGTTATTCCTAATTGTATCAATTTGCCCGATGAATCAACTGTTTACGCTAAGCCGGATGCGAAAAAGCATTTACTTTATTTGGGACGGTTACATCAAAAAAAAGGAGTTGATTTGCTATTGGAAGCCGTAGCTGCCATAAAAAATGAATATCCTGAATTTTTAAAGGAATGGACAATAGATATTGTGGGCTGGGATCACGAAGGCTTTTTTAAAACACTACAAAAGATTGTTTTTAAATATCAATTAGAACAATTGGTTACATTCCATGGAGGATTATTTGGGGAAGATAAACAACGTATGTATGCTAATGCCGATGCATATATTTTACCATCGCATAGCGAAGGAATGCCAATGACCGTGCTGGAGGCATGGTCGTATAAACTACCAGTGATAATGACTCCTTATTGTAATCTTCCGGAAGGATTCAAACATAATGCGGCTATCCGAATAGACAATACGGTTTCTTCCGTCAAAGACGGATTATTGCAACTTTTTACCATGACGGATAAAGAACGAATTCAAACAGGATTAAACGGGTGTCAATTGGTGAAAAATCAATTTGTGTGGGATGTCTCTGCAAAAAAAATGAAACAGCTCTATGAATGGGTAATGTATAATAAAGAAAAACCGAATTTTGTATTTTAATAATTAATTAATAAAGAACATAAATGAAAAACATAATAATAAATATAATAAATTATTGATAATGAACCTGTATTTAAGTGATAAAATAAAGGTACTTTCACTGGTATCTATTTTAATTGTGCTGTGTATTCATTCGGGATTTCACGCTTACGAAATAGAAGGAATGAGATTGAATGAATATGTTCAAGGAGCGATTTCTGAAATGATAGGGCGATGTGCTGTTCCACTGTTTTATATTATTTCAGGTTATCTTTTCTTTTATGAGATACCTAATGGTTTACATTCCATTTTTGAAAAACAGAAAAAACGTATGCGAACACTATTAATTCCATATATTATTGCATCTGTTTTTTTCGTGTTTTTTTGTGTTTTAGTAACAATTGTTCCCGGAACAGCACAATTTATAAACAGTTCTATATTGCCTTTATTTGAAAATAATTTGGGAAATATATTCTACAACATCTTTTATGACGCCGGAACAGGAATGCCAATAGCGGCGCAATTATGGTTTTTGCGGGATTTAATTCTATTGGTTATATTATCACCAATTTGGTATTTGTTATATAAATATTTGAGATGGTATTGGGTAATAGGAGTATTCGCATTAAATTATTTGTCGCTCAATCATTTTCCTGTTTATCCTTTGTTTTGGTTTGGATTGGGTGGCGCTTTAGTATCAACTAATATATTCAATTGGAATATTAAATCTTATAAAATTAGTATCTTATTAGTTACATTTCTTATTTTATGTACATTACAGCTATTTTATTCTCAATTAATAATATGGGATTATATTAAAATACCGATTA
>JAIROC010000139.1 GCA_031257735.1 Bacteroidales bacterium
TCAACAGTTCAACAATTCAACAGTTCAACAATTCAACAGTTCAACAATTCAACAGTTCAACAATTCAACAGTTCAACAATTCAACAGTTCAACAATTCAACAGTTCAACAATTCAACAGTTCAACATTCTCCTTGCTCCGCAAAAATCCAGCTCTATTTTCGTTTCGTCAACGGGCATATTGATGAATTCTTTGTGGCGTACCAGCCAGGCAATGATATCCGCTTTTTGGTATGCTTCCCTATAATTGGACAGGTTAAAGGTTTTGTGGCTTTTTATGTTCGGCTCTGCTATCAGTACATCCGCATCGGTTTCCGAAACTATGCGCGACACGATGTATTTTGCCGGCGATTCCCGGAGGTCGTCAATATCCGGTTTGAATGCAAGTCCCATGCAGGCTACAACCGGTTTTTTATCGGTTTGAATTGTAAATGTCCTGCAGGTTTCGAGCGTTTTGTTGGCGCACCAGTCGGCTTTGTAGTCGTTGGTTTCACGCGCCCGTTTTATAATTTGCGCCTGTTCCGGGAAATCCGACACGATAAACCAGGGATCAACGGCAATACAGTGTCCTCCCACTCCGCTGCCCGGTTGCAGGATATTTACCCGCGGATGTCTGTTCGCCAGTTCAATCAGCGTCCAGACATTAATTCCCGCCTTGTCGCATATCATGGACAATTCATTGGCAAAGGCAATCTGTACGTCCCGCGATGAATTTTCAATTAATTTGCACATTTCGGCTGTTCTTGCGTTGGTTTTGTGTAATTGTCCCTTTACAAACAGGGAATAAAACGCTGCGGCTTTATCGGAAGATTCGGGATTAATTCCCCCAATCACCCGGTCATTGTTTTCCAACTCGTACAAAACATTGCCCGGCAACACCCGTTCAGGGCAGTAGGCAATATATATTTCCCCTTTCAATTCGGGTCGCTCTTTATAAATAAGCTCCGCCATTTTTTCGGTAGTCATTACCGGAGAAGTGGATTCGATGACGAACAGGTTGCCCTTTTGCAGGTAAGGGATAACCATGCGGGTAGCCGATTCCACGTAAGAAATATCCGCACGGTGGTTTTGCTTGAACGGCGTAGGCACTACGATGAAAAAAGCATCTGCTATTTCGGGTTTTAATGATGCCCGAAAAGTACCCAGTTTTACAACGTCTTTTACCACTTTATCCAAATCTGGTTCCACAATATGAGTTTTCCCCCGGTTGATGGTTTCCACCACTTCGGGATTTACATCCACCCCGACTACTTGAATTCCCTTACTGGATGCAACAGCCGCAGTCGGCAAGCCAATGTAACCCAAACCCATAAAAACTGCTTTCATTTTCAATCAATACTTAGATAATTAATAAATTTTCTATCAACATCCGATAAATGTCTTATCAAGATGATCTAACATATTATAAGAGCTATGTGTTTCATGATTAAGAACCATTTCCTTAATTTTTAACATTAAATATGTGGAATATATCCATTCTTTACACTCCCTGTTATTACTCATAAATGGCTGTAGTATTGCACGTTTATGCCCACAATCCTTAGGAAAATATTTATATCGAAACATTTTATCTCCAATCCAAATTTGCTGTCTTCTAAAATCATCTATTTTAGAAATTATATTATCACATTGCAAATTAATAGTTTCATTTATGCCTTCAAACGGTTCGTCTCTAGAAGTCAAGACTATAGTTACCAAATCGTTGAATTCAGTTTTATATACAATGGATAGATTATCATCTGGTTCGTCATCATTATTTGTAACTATGCTAATTTCATAATTATACGGAATTGCCCCTCTTTTATTGAATAAATGTATAGATAAATCTATCCAATGACCAACATTTCCACAAATTCTTGTTCCTTCTTTGGCATCTCTATACCAATGATCAGGTGCTATTTTATGTCCAGAGATAAAACAATTTAATGTTATTGGTTTGTTTATATTTAATAAATATTTTGTCACCTGCCTAATTGCTTTTGAAAAAGGTCGATTGTAACCGACATATATAGGTATATGCGAAAAAGACGGATTATTTATCGTTTTTAACAAGTTATTAAATTGTTCTATTGTAACGGCAATAGGTTTTTCCACATATACCGTTTTCCCTGCTTTCAGAGCTTGGATAGCATATGGTGTATGCGTATAATGATTAGAAGCAATATATATTATTTTACATTGAGGATTATTAATTAAATCCGAAACATTTTCAATCATATTATATCCCCAAAAAGCAGCCGTTGTTTTCGCAGCCCTTCTATCAACATCAAAACAATCAAGAAAACCACCTTTTCGCCATCTTTTTTGCAGATAATATGACATAGTAGTAAAGCCGAATTGTCCGCAACCGATTAACGAAATTTCTTTGTATTTTTTTACATAAAAATTTCTAAAAAAAATTTTTAACGCAACGTAACGTGTGCGTCCTGCAATTTTAATCAAGGTTCTAAACACTCCATAAATTAAAAGAAATCTCCAAATTTTTTTCATCTTATTTGTTTTTATAGTTTTTTTTACAAATATATTGCTTGTTTAAAAAAATAATCATTAATAATTATTCGGCTAATATTGGTAATAATCTTTTTTCAACCAATTTCGGGAAAGTGTAGTTTTGCAAATAAAGATCCCTATCATTTTTACCAATAGGTTTCACTGTTTCTATATAATCCGGTAACGCCAAAAAATGCCAAGAAGAATCATATTTATAATTTATCACATATCCTATCTTCATTTTTTCTATAAATGCTGAATTTAAAACTTCCTTATTTGTTATAACAGGGATACCAAGCCCATCGAATCCTAACCCTAAGACAGATGAGGCTGCAACAGCGATTGTGGGTAGCCCAATGTAACCCAAGCCTATAAAAACTGCTTTTATGTGTTTATTTTTTTATACTCGTTAAATATTTCCGCTTCCGTTTAAGCAACTCAAATACAGATAAAGCCATAGGAATACGGGACTTTACTTTTTTGTAAAATTTTCTATTTTGTTGAGTTAAATTACTTCCACTTAATCTCCTATGTAATGTTATTGTATCTAAATGAAAATAAGATTTTAAAATATATGCTGCAAGGCTTATCCATATATCATGAGCTTCTACAAAAGAAGGTATAGGCAGTATTATTTTCGTAAACTCTTTTTTGAACACCATCGTACAACCATAAACAGAACATCCACACTTTTTACCCGCGAAAATGTACATAATTTTTTTAAAAAAAGATTTAGTTTCTGATTTGTCTTGTATATGAGCTGGTATAAAACAACTATTTCCCAAATTATCAAAGCAATCGAAATTAGATGAAAGAAGCATGACATCTTTTTTATCCATAGTACTTTTCATCAGTTGATACCGACCTTTAGCCCATATATCATCTTGGTCGCTAAGAAATATATAATTTCCTGTTGCCATACTTATTGCTTTTTCAAAAGCAGCTACATGCCCCTTATTTTCCTGAAAATTAAATACGTTAATTCTGTGGTCATTCATGTTTGTTATTTTGGCTAATGTATCATCAGTTGAGCAATCATTTACAATGATAACTTCGTCGTCAGCCTCAAGTTCCTCAAGAATGGACATCAATTGATGTTCTATTTCTAAGGATCCGTTATATGCAGCCACACATATACTGTTCATAATATGTGTTTTGTGTGATTAAAATTAATACTGCTATGATATAATTGATATAATACTATACTAAGAAGAATCATTCCATTTGAAGAAAAATAAAAAGGATTAAAAATAATCATAATTAAATAGCCAAAATAAGCAAAAGCTAACCATTTTGAATTATCATGTTTACTCAATATTTTTATTGGCCAAAACATCAAATAAATCATTAATCCACCCATAATAACTCCATAACATCGAATAATATCCAAGTATGTTAATTCCGTAACAGGGTCATAACTTTGCTTAATTGTAACCCAAAATGGAGAAGACCAACCCTGTCCGATGAAAAAATCAGGAAATTTGAAAATTTCTCTCTGGTAATCGGCAAGCATAACTAATTTTAATGAATTACTACCATCTTGCAAAGAAAACATCCCACTTAATACATCTAATACATCACTCGAAAAAATAAGAATACTACAACAACAGAAACAGACTAATAAACCGATGAATTTTCCTTTTAAACTTAGCTGAAAAAACCATATCATGAACAACAAAATAATACACATCAACATATTATTTCTCGTCCCCGAATTAAACATAGCAAGCACAATAATTCCTGTCCACAATAAATCTTTAATTTTTTTATTTTGAAAATAACGCCACCAATAGTAGCTTAATGATAAAACAAGCAACGGAGAAGTATGAAAATAAGCGTATGAATATGTTAATGTGCCGTACTGCCTGTAATTTGTTGTAAAAATATCATATTTATTACCAAACATATAAATACTATCTCCCGGCAAACTAATGAAATTCAGAATGATAGTCATAAGAGCCAATGCATTGAGCCAAAATAAAAGCCATTTCAGTACATTGGTCTTATAATTAATATAAACAAAAGTAATAGGAAGAAATAAAAAACATTTATACGCACTAAATTCCGGCAAAGCAAAATGATTTTTAAAGAAAAAAACGATAATAGATAATATTGGGATAAGACAAAATGATACAATGTAGGTTGTTACGTTTTTTGGGAATATATATATCTTTCCCAAAAACAATAAAAATAAAACGAGGATAAAGATGTATAAAAAATCCTTAATACCCAACCATTTTCCTGTCGGATCAAAAATACAGGTAAAAAGCAACAAACATATTAAAAAAGAAAAAATATTATGTTTCATTTAATAAGAATCTTTAAGCAAAAAAAACATCGTTTCCAATATCCTTTTATACAAAGTAATAAAATCCTTCTTATCAATCTCAATCTATAGATAAACTTATCTGTATATGACCCAAATTCATTAAGAAAAACGCTTTCGCCATTTAAGATGCTTATATATCGCTTATTATCTATACCTTCTTTTGAAAAAAGAGATAAATTATGTTGAATAACAATTGGCAACACAACAATTTTTTGTTTTTGTTGAGATATCTTTTTAAACAACCAATGATCTAATAAATCAAGTGGATATTTTTGGGAAAACTCACCTATTTTTCTTAAAAACTCTGTAGAAATAAACACGCCAGAATTCAACGCTGAAATGTCCCCATATAATCCTATTGTTAAATTTTTCTCATCCAAAGAATGAGTTATGCCACTATTACTTACTTTCAAAGGAGAGATTAGTTTTCCTTGATGTTTTAATTGAGGCACATAAGCAACTGGGTTTTGGCAATAGTTTTCTTTATACTGTTCATAAAATATCTCAAAATAATTAGGCGGAAGTATAGTATCTTGATCTAATAATAACACCCATTTTTTATTTGCTTGCACAGCTTTCTGAAATCCTTTGTTATACGCTTTACATATTCCGGGATTTGATACGTCTCTTACGTATTCAATGTCGCAATTGGTCGCTAATTCTTTAATTTTTTCCTGAATAAATTCTTCTGGACTATTATCATAGATGAATAAATCAATTGCTAATTTTTTTATAGACTGAATAGTTTCAGACATGGAAAACAAGCGCTTATATACAACGACTATTGCTAATATGTTTGAATTTTTCGTCATCAAGCGGTACATTTAAACTGAACAGTATGGTTTATAAGTTTCTTTTGCCGCATTTGTTCATAAAAAACATAATTTTATCCTCTGCACAATTTCACTAAACATCTGCCTGCCTCCACTAAATTATTTGCCAGCGAATAAACGACTAAAAGAATTGAACACCACAGCATTATTTCTGTATTAAATATCATATCGACGCCATATAAAAAAGGGAAAACCAAAATATAATTAGGAAAAGCCCATATATTTGCTCTTATGTAGCTAATAATTTGCCGCAAATTTGATTCTGGTGCTACCTTTTTAGCTTCGTTATTTTTAAGGATTCGGTAATTAAATCCAACGGTTGCCCGTGACCAAAACTCAGAAGCCAAAAATCCTAAAAAAATCAGATATAGCCAATGGCGCTCTATGCCGTATAGCTGAAGGCTGCTTGCCAAGAAAGCAAGGATAAATAAAGGATGAGTAATTGCATGAGCCATAAAATCCATTTCCGTTCCATATTTTGAAAATTGTTTTGTATACCGTGCTACTTCACCATCGCTATCATCAAAAACAAACCATAGCTGAATGAATATTGTCCCAATAGCTTTACAAATTACACAAGGTAGTGCAAAAAGTATTGCTCCTATCATGCCGCTAATAATCATCAGTAAAGTTACCTGATTGGGAGTTATTTTTTTATTCACAAAAAAAGCAGAAAAAAATGGCGAAAGCTGGCAAGAAATCAACCACTCCATAATATATCTATCCTTAAATGAAAAGTGTGTATTGACTTTTCTAATGTCTTTGGCTTTAACTTTTTCCATATTTACTCTCTCTTTTAATAATGCGATCTTTTATTTCCATAAAAACAACATCTCTCGTTACGATTAACCCTGACACGTATAATACGGAGCACGATAGCAGGGATAATGCTACAAATAGATATTGGCTTACAACGACACTCTTTAATCCCCAAATTACAGGGATGAATAACAAGGACAGCAGGACATATTTGATATTTCCTTTTTCAAACAGCCCTGTTGCTATATGCAGCTTCTTTTTGATGTAAAGCAAACACAATATTTCAAATATAATTTCTATGGCAAATGTAGTTGCAATAGCCACAAACGGAGTCAAATGGTGGAGAAGTATAAAGTTCAGAGCAACATTAAATCCGCCACATATGAAATTCAACGCAACTAATATTTTTTCTTTGCGATGGAGAAATATTATTTGATTATATAAAATGGATTCAATAGCCATTAAGACAATGCGCACGGCAAATACCCGTAACGCCGGTATAGCGGGCGCGTATTGATCACCGGCAAAAATCAACACAATTTGCTCCGATAGCATCAACATGCCTACGCCACATGGTAGCACAAGCATCAATACCAGCCGCATTAATTTTTTTACGCTGTTTTCGTATAATTGCTTATTCTCATTCAGGTATAATGAGAGGCGAGGCAACGTTACAAAAACAATAGAAAGCAGTAAGGCTTTTAGCATTTCCACTATTTTTTGTCCCAACCCATAAAATGCCACATTTTCATGCGCAGTATATGCCCCCAGCATTATTCTGTCGGCTACGGTATATAAAATATTTGTATTGTTCAGCACGAGAATAAACAGCAAAGGCAGCATATAAGTGCGTATTTTCAACCCTGCAAAAATGCTTTTATTTCCAGAAACATGCCTGTGCGCATAAAAAAAGCTGATAATGTTGTTTAACAGGAGTGCGGCTACAAATACCCACACGTAAAAAAGATAGTCGGAAGGATTTTTGATGAGAAGAAAAATCGCAATAACGCTGAGCGTACGGACAGCTATGGTCTTAATGGTAATAAAGCGAAATTTTTCGTACGCCTCATTAATCCATTCAACGTAGAAAATTTGTGCGATGAAGCTTCCGGCATAAACGTATAGTATTAGCTTTAAATTTTCATCGGCTATATAATTGTAAGCAACCCCCAGATAAATCAGCAGGAAGATCAGATTGCTGATAATCCCTATTGTAAAGAGGTTTTTATATATTTCTGCAACCTTTTTCTTGTTGTTCCTGTGTGCGCTGATTTCGCGCAGCCCGTAATTATAAATTCCAAGCAAGCCCAGCAAGCCGAAGTATTGAAAAATGGTTGCGCCATACTCAATGCTACCCATGTTTTCCGGCCCCAGTTTTCTGTAAACATACGGCATTATCAGGAAGGGGATGAGAATGTTGAACACATTCAACAACCCTTTTGAGATAACATTGTTTAATATGGTTGGTTGAGTGGATGTCATTTTTCTTGATTCAAAAACCAATACTTCGCGTTCGTTTCTTCTCTTGCTCCTGTGTCTTTATCCAATAGCAATCCTATCCTGTCCGAAGAAAAAGAATATTCTGGTAAATATTGCGCAAAATATACCTCATATTCGCTACTCGTGCGATAAATAGCATTATACTTTGACTTCAATTCAACAGAATCAAAATCTTTAAGGGTAAGACGAGTTGTGAGCATACTCACCGACTCCTGAAAATAAATAGATGAAGATGCGTCGGTAAGCCGATTAATGGAATGGAACAGGCGATTAATCACATCATCATTAATATACATTGCAACACCTGTGACAATTACCAAGTCATACCGAGGCAAAAGCACAGAAGCATCAATCTCTGTTGCAGACATTTGAAAGAATGCGCATTGAGGCATATTTTTGAACGATTTTTTCGCTGCTTGAATAAATTTCTCAGAAAAATCTATTCCGTGGTAAACTTGAATTTGTGATTGCAGGTTATGTGCCCAACGCCCTATGCCGCAACCAATATCAAGAACAGTAACATCCCTTTCCCCAATAAAATCATGCAAAATCCGATTTTCCCGTTCATTGCGTAAAACTCCGCTGTTTTCTGCAAGGTCAGTGCCAAGCAATACAGCTTTAAGCGACGCATCTTTTTCTGCTTTTGAATCCCAAAACGATTGAACAGCATTGCTGTCAATATCTACAACATTGCCATAAACCCTGGCAGCATCTGTGTCTCTCATATTTTATAAATTTTAATGTTTAACGAATATTTATGTCTATAGGAAAATGACTGTCTGCTTTTGCTTGCATTTTTTCGTAATTTTCATATATTTTTTGTTTCAGATTTGAAGATGTAACTCCTTTTCCATACGGAAAATAAACAACTGTCACATCTTGCTCTTTCAAATAATCAAATTTACCTGCCCAATCATCGCCAACAACAAAAACGTCAAAATTCAGCTTTTTCACTTTGTCCGTATGGTCAAGTGAATGTTGGGGAATTACAATATCCGGATATTTTAATGCTTTCATGAGCGCTATCCGCTCCTCAAAAGGGATAATGGGTTGAGATTTATAGGACGTGACCAACTCATCGGTATTTACGCCAACAATCAAAATATCGCCCAGTGCACGGGCATATTCAATCATCTTTAGGTGGTTATAGTGCAGCATATCAAACGTCCCCGACGTATATACTACTGTTTTATTAGCTATCATACAGCTTCTTCATTTATGGTTCGTAAGCGATTTACTAATTCGTCTATATCGTGTTTGGTAAGTTGCCTGCTCATGTGAGCAACACGAAACGTAGAATCTGAAAGTTCTTTTGCTGCAGGAACTACATATATATCATATTTATCCCTTAAAGTTGTCACAATTCTCTTTGCATTATTCCGTTTACAGAAAACAGGCGTCACACAGTTTGATAATGGATAGTCTACATAATTCAAGGATGTAAATTGGACTAAGCAATTTCTAAAATACTGCGCAAGATCATTACAATGATTTATATAAGTTTGCACTCCATCTATTAAGACTCGTTCGAGTTTATCCTCAAGTTGATTAATAATCCCTATAGCGGGAGTATATTCAGTTTGTCCGCGAAGAATTTCAGGATAATAATCTGTAAATCTAAAATAAAGCGTCTTTGGATTAATTTTTATGCAACGTTCATCAAAAGCATCCTTTGATACGGCGATGAATGACATCCCTGGTTGTAGTGCAAGTCCTTTTTGCGAACTAATTATTACAGCACTTGCACCAGATTTCTTCATGCTAAACGGATCGCAAAGGAAAGAGCTGATAGCGTCTACGACAAGGTAAATGTGATTTTTTTTGCAAAAATTTGAAATAGCCTCCATAGGATATAGTTGACCTGTTGAAGTTTCACACATATTAATGAGCATACCGGTTATTCCGGCATTTTCATAAGAAGCCAACATTTCCAGCTTGAACTGTTCGTCCCATTTAAGCCTGATTACTTCATTTGGAATCTGATGTATTTCACAAATTTGTTCAAATCGCTTCCCAAATGTTCCTCCGTTGACGACCAATATTTTATCTTTTGGCGTGAATAAATTCATTACGGTTGCTTCCATAGCTGCTGTTCCGCTTGCCGTCAGGAAGATCATTCGTGCGTCGTCCGGTGCATCCAATACGATTTTAAACATCCTGTTACATTCGAGCATAATTTGCGAAAATTCCGGCGTCCGGAAATATTGCGACTGCATTCCACCGATTGTAATTGTTTCCGGGTCCATTGCTATCGGACCGGGTGTAAATAGCTTCATACTGTTACCTTTTATTTTGACGAATTTTGTTTATTCTTAACTTTGGCGGATGTAAATCATCCAACAGTACAGCTTTAACTGCTGTATCCTGCAATATTGTTGGGATATTGTTTTCTCTCTCAAATGTATCATCAATAGATAGCACATCATCAATAAATACAAATTTGCTTAAATCTGCAAAATATTCACATGCTTGTTCATACATATTCCTTGCAAATGATATACCGAAAAATTTAGAACCATTCAATCTTGCCATTGCAAGGCTATCATTCAATGCCAAAAATGGCTGTATCCAATATACAACCTGATAGCCGCGCTGTTGTAGATATTGAGCAGCGAGACTATCACTTGTTTCAAAGAAACAATTTTTTGGAGTGCGCGGTAACATATCCAAAAGATGGTTAAACAAATTATTGATATTATCTTTGTTTAAGTCCTTATTATGGCTTAAATCAATCCAATAATTAAGTTTTTTATTCTTCCTAATAGCATCCGCAAAAAGCTCAAATGGCTGCGCCAAACTTGTGTCGTGATGAAAAACAGCTAATTCAGGGAAAAAATTTAAATCAAATTCGATGCCATCGTATCCCATTTGTGCACAGTAAAAATCAATGCTATCAACGTCATTAACCTGGTGTTTGAAAAACTTCGGCGTTTTTCTACTTTCTTCTACTTCTCCTATGCTCTGGTCTTTACTACATGAAATAAACAAAACAAGACAAATAAAATATGTCAGATTTTTTACGCCTATTTGCAGAAACGTAGCTGCGTAGTTCCACAGCACGTCCTTTCGGCCTATGTTGATGGTGTTCGTCATTTCTTCTTTTTCTTTATCACCTGCTTGAACTTCATCAATGCGAAGTTTACTTCAATGCTTGTTTCTGCTTCTGTAACCTGCATATCGTCGTCCAGGAGCTCTGCGATAATTTCGCCGCCTTTCTGCATCAGCGATTTTTGCTTGGGCTTTTCGGTGGTTTCTGCAAGAGCGGCAACCGTGCGGGCGAGCTCCCGTATTTTCGCAAAAGTCTCCACGATTTCAGTGGTTGTCTGCGTGGCACGTTCGCTTTTCAGGATGGTTGCCAGCATGTACAACCCTCTTTCGGTAAAGGCTTTTGGCAAAGATGGGGAGAATTTCAGCCTTTCGAGGTGGTGGAAATTTTCCACCACCTGCTGTTTTTCAGCATTTTGCAGATTGAAAACATAGCCATCCGGAAATTTATCGGGGGTTGTTCTTAACTGATTTATTGATGTCCCTTGTTTCTACCCCATACAAATCCGCCACATCGCAATCCAAAATCACATTCTGATTGCGAATAACGATGATTTTATCCTCAACGCTATTGAATTTTACAACATTTTCCATAGCATTTAGTTCTTTTTAGTATGCTCATAATGATAATGATATTAATTCCACAGCACGTCTTTTCGGCCTATGTTGATGGCGTTACTCATTATTCATTTGGAAATAAGAACGATAAAGTGTAACCAGCTTAATTGTCGTGACAGCGTCACGACAATTTGCTCATCCGGGAGCTGGTCGGCAAACTTGCATCATTCTCCTCACATTTTTCTCCGAGAAACTTTGTCCGTATTTGTTTTCCAGGTGCGCCGATACGGTGGGTATAATTTGCTTTCCGTATTTCGCCCGCCTATTTTGGACGACCAGCTGCAAGCAAACTTTTTTATCTGCTGCATTTTACATTGCAGCTTGTTAAGCCAATAAATTTTTGCCCAATAAATTTTCGCAAAGATAGATAAATTTTTGCAATCAGCAAAAAAATATATAAAATGCTGAATAGCTGCCATTTATTGAATTTGTATTGGCTGCTATAAAATGCCCGTTTTTTAGAGATAAAGCGCTTATTTAATGTGAAATACTGTAGCAAAATCCGTATGCTTCTCTCTACCGAAAATAATTCGGCCATTTTTTGTTGCGTCAGCCATGCGGTATCTCCCGCTATCCATACTTGGAAATTCTCAAGGCTTTGCGCCGTATAGCTTACGCGATGCTACGCATTATTCGCATTAAATCCAATTCTCTTGCGGGGTTTTTCTGCTATTTCTTTTTTACTTGCCAGCTGTATTAGCGCTTGGTAAATCTCGCTAAGCTGGGTATCGGCTACTACTTCCGAGTTTTCCAACGCTTGCCGCAGGTCTTCTATTTGTTTTTGCAAGCGAATTTCCACATCCTCCAGCTCCCTTTTGCTTGCCGGGCGGTGAATAGCGGCGCCTTTGAGCAGGTATTCTTTCAGTACGCTGGTCGCCCATCTACGAAATTGAGTACCTCTCTGCGATTTTACCCTGTATCCAACAGAAATAATCACATCCAAATTATAGTAATTAGTTGGTTTTGTCACGCTGTGAGAAAAATCGGAATTTCCGATTTTTCTCACAGCATCTTCTTTTTCAAGCTCATTCTCCTTAAAAATATTCAGAATATGCTCATTGATAGTCGCTCTTGACTTATCAAAAAGAGCGCACATTTGTTCAATTGTCAGCCACACCGTGTCTTCGTCTATCCGCACCTGAAAATTTTCAAGGCCTTGCGCCGTATAGGTTACGAGTTCGTTCATTTGATGTTACGCATTATTCGCATTAAATCCTATTCTCCTGCGGGGTTTTTCTGCTATTTCTTTTTTACTTGCCAGCTGTATTAGCGCTTGGTAAATCTCGCTAAGCTGGGTATCGGCTACTATTTCCGAGTTTTCCAACGCTTGCCGCAGGTCTTCTATTTGTTTTTGCAAGCGAATTTCTACATCCTCCAGCTCCCTTTTGCTTGCCGGGCGGTGAATAGCGGCGCCTTTGAGCAGGTATTCTTTTAGTATTGCAGTTGCCCATTGACGAAACTTAGTAGCTTGTTTGCTGTTCACACGATAGCCTACGGATATAATGGCATCCAGATTATAATATTGGGTGTTGTATGTTTTTCCATCTGTCGC
>JAIROC010000610.1 GCA_031257735.1 Bacteroidales bacterium
TTTATACGTAAAGAAATCAGTAATCAGGAGACGGTTTTGGTAAGTAATCTTTCCGCAGGTATATACCTCTATAATATAATAACCAACAAAGAAAAATACACAGGAAAATTAATAATTAAGAATGAATAATGAAAATACAGGTGGGCGAAAGGATAAAAAACAAAAGTAACCGACAACGTAATCATTAAGGCGTTACTGCAACCAAACAACAGCATCATTGTGGGCTTGCCCCGCAATGATGGCGTTGATTGGACATCATCATGCGTCAGCCCTCTTTCAAGGCTGTGTGAAAACACACAAAAGTGTCCAAACAACGCCGTCATTGCGAGCGCAGCGAAGCAATCTCTACCCAAAAACGCATTGATTGTTAGGGATTGCCACGTCGCTGCGCTCCTCGCAATGACGATCTCTGTTGTTGCGGAAATACTTTTCACACAACCTCATACAGGGATATAATTCCTGCGATTATACGTTAGGGTGCGCTTCGTGCAACGGCGCTCTGAGCATCACAAGCCCTTATTTGCTGTATAACATTCTTGAGGATGCAGACAACGACAGCATCGTATTTTCGATTGTACACAACGCGGGTATTTATCCGCCTTATCCCGCTTCCGAAACAGGCTATTCGGATACTATTTTAGGACGTCTCGCCGCTCCTGATAATATCACCGTAACGCCAACGTTAACCGCCACATCCTACGACGGACAAATCATTATCGCCGGTCTCTTTGAATATTGTATTCATGGAACTTCGACATGGAATTCTGCATCCGGTTCGGTAAATAATCTCGGCATTGGCGATTACGACGTGCGTTATCAGGCAGTAGCCAATACTTCCTTTTCCTCTCGAGTAACGATGGTTACCGTATATTCGACAGGTACTATCTTTGTTGACGGAATAACCGAACTTTGCTACGGTATAAATAAGGTATTGACGGCAAGTACGGTTGGCGTTACAAATTCTGTTTTTAAATGGTATTCCTCGCAAATAGAGCCGTCACATTTCCATACCGGCGTAATATACGCAAACTCCAATCTACAGGCAGATACAACCTTTTACATCAGCGTGTTGGAAACGGGCTACAGCGAAACTGCAGCAGGCGATAGAAAAGAAGTAATTGTAACGGTAACTCCGCTTTCTTTGGTTTCGGCGTCACAGACAGAGATTTGTCCGTGCATAAAAACGCATATTTTTCCCAACAGCGGCGGCATCTGGACAAGCAGCAACTCCAGTATTGTAGATATCATCAACAGCAGTACCATAGTAGGAAAATCCGTCAGCAATGCCACGCTGACCTTTTACGACTCTTTAACGACTTGTTCTGCGTCCATAACGGTAAAGCCATACCCCGAACCGGACGATATAACAGGAAAAAGCGAACTCACCCCAAATTCCGTTACGGTAACCGGCGAAAAAGAAGGGCAAAGTTTCATAAGGTATAAGGTATCCGACGGCGTATGCGAAACAACGCGTATGTTCCGCGTGAAAGTAATCCTCGTCTCAAATAAATCGCCAAAAATAATTATCGGCGAGGAAAGATGATATTAATTGAAAATTGAAAATGAAAGACGCATTCTATTAATTTCATTTTCAATTTTCAATTTTCAATTAATTTGGATGAGAGTTGTCTTTATCTTATTTATTATCTGCAAATAAACGAATATATTCTTCAAACTTAAAAATACGGTTTCGTTTGAATCCTGTCATTTCATGCAAAATACCTAATTCAACAAAATCATTGATTAAGCGTAATCCTGTAGATACGTTTATATTCATTGCGTTAGAAACATCTTCGCTATCCACGATTGGATGACCAAACAAATACAATAAAAAATTTTGCGCTGTATTGACCTTTTTTCCAAGTTTGGTAATTTTATTTTGTTCGATATCTGCTTTCATGGAAATAATTTTCTTGAATGTCTCTATTGAATTATCCGCCGTTTGTATAACTCCTTCCAAAAAGAAACGTAACCATTGATTTAGATTGTTTTTTTGTCTTGCTTGCATCAAATTATCATAATATAATATTTTGTTCCTTACAAAAAAATCAGACAAATATAATGTAGGTTTGCATAAGATTCTTTCGTGAACCAAATAAAGCGTAATCAATAAACGCCCGATACGTCCATTCCCGTCGCAAAATGGATGTATGGTTTCAAATTGGTAATGAGCAATACCAATTTTGATAATATCGGGAACAAAATAGCTCTTATTTTGAAGAAATAACTCTAAATCACTCATCAATTCAATTACTTCGTTTGGCTGAGGAGGAACAAAAACGGCGTCGTTTATACTTGCACCTCCTATCCAATTTTGGCTGTGCCGAAACTCGCCCGGACTCTTATGTTCTCCTCGCACGTTTTGCAATAAAACGCGATGAGTTTGTTTTAATAAGCGATTGCATAAAGGTAAATAATTGAGTTCGTCTATTGCCATGTTCATTGCCTTAATATAATTTTCAACCTCTTGCCAATCATTTTGTTTTTCGGGGATAATGTTTTCTATTTTTTGTAAAATATCTTCAATATTCGTTTGTGTTCCTTCTATACGGCTACTATTGGTAGCTTCCTTTTTTATGTGCATTTTGATAAAATAGTCTACATTGGGAATCAATGTAGAAAACGCATTCAACTCGCCCAAAAGAATATTTGCTCGACTCAACATAAAATTAAGTTGTTCATCATCAATTGTCCATGTATGATTAATATGAGTTGGACTGAAACTTTTATACTGATATGCTTGTAACCATTGTCCCGATTTAAAATCTTTTATCTTCATTTGCTTTTTTATTTAATTCTTATTTTATTATCTGCAAGTATGAAATTCTATATTTGCGTTTCTGCAAATATGGAATTTCATATTTGCGTTTTCTCCACTTTCTGCAAATATACAATTCTCATATTTGCGTTTCATTTCTTTTTTTTATTTTTGGATATACATTTACAAAGCAATTTTAATTGAGTAACTGCATATACATCAGTGAAAATAATTTTTTTATTTCTCATCTATTATACGGAAAGTTAATGTAAATGACATCCGTTTTTTTATTGCTGCAAAGATACAACAATAATTCTTTTGAAATCAAGAATTTCTAGTGTCTGTCTATAATGTATAATTATAAATTAGGCTGACGCACGAAACCGCCTAATCAGTGTCATCATTGCGAAGGAAAAATGTCCCGGTAGGGACAGGATGCCTATCTCAATAGCGCCTCATTGAAGAATAGTGAACATTATATGGAAATATTCCGACATTAAAGACAGACACTAATTAGTGTCTGTCTTTAATGTCGACATAATGCCGTCATTGCGAGCGCAGCGAAGCACCCGTAAGCGCAGCGGAGCTAATCCCTAACCAAAGAACGCATTGATTGTTAGGGATTGCCACGTCGCTGCGCTCCTTATAATGACGCTTTTTATAAATGCCGTATTATGAGGCATAAAGCGTCATTGCATTTGTGCTTTTGAGAATCAAAACGATTACTCGCAATG
>JAIROC010000611.1 GCA_031257735.1 Bacteroidales bacterium
GCCCTGTGCTATTGATTGCGGGCTTTCAGCCCTTTACCGTTATTCTCTGATTACAATTATACATTGAAGAAATGAATTTATGAGTTTTCGGACAGACACTAATTATGAATTATGAATTAAGCTGACGCATGAAACGGACTAATCAATAATATTGGCTATATGTCCCGCAGGGACAACACTTTATTAACCGTAGACTTCAGTCTACGGATGATTCTGACTTTGTCTCAGGTCAGGAGTTCTGAATTTCTGGATTGCTTCGCTGCGCTCGCAATGACGGTGCTGATTAGGCGGTTTCGTGCGTCAGCATAATTCATAATTAGCTGCGCTGCTCTCCGCTTCGCTTCGGTTCATAATTTATAATTATACTTTATAGACAGACACTAATTAGAGCCTGTCTATAAAGTACAAAAAAGTAATCATCATCGCCATCCAAACAATGCCGTCATTGCGGGCTTGACCCGCAATGACGGCGTTATGCCGACTTTATAGACAGATATTAACTAAAATACCACCTTACAATATTCTTTTTTTTAGCGGGTTGCAATTTAGTTACATAAGAGGGTGTTTTGTTTTTGGGAAAATAAGGTAGGAATGAAGTATTTGAGTTCCCCCTTTGTGTGCCTTTGTATGCCTTTGTGGTTAATTGAATTTGATTATACGTTCCTCCTGACAGTAATTTTATTGCGTTGGAAATGTACCGTAAATGTGAAACGGCACATAGCTTGCTTACAAGCGTTTTACAAATATACAAATGATTGAGGAGCGAAATTTAATCCAAAATCAGCCAACAGTCGAGGATTAGAATATAAGGTTATTACTCCAACTTGAATAGCAAAAGCCATTTTTTTATTGGCAAAATACTCATCGTAAAAATCTTTGGTAATACCTGAATGTTTTTTTGTCTTTCGCCATAAAGTTTCCGTATCTTCACAAATAATACGGGCTATCGTAAATTCGCCGATTACACGTTGTACCGGCGAAGAAGCATAAACAACAACTTTATCCACATCTCTTTTAAAAATGCTCTTGCGAAACTCATATTTTTTAGTTCCGTTAAATATTTTATTAGCAAATTCTGGTTTAATCGACAATAAAACTTTCATCACTCTTTGTTGCTTTTAATATGTTATTAAATTGTTCTTTCGTTATTTGCTTAAAGCCTCGTGGTGCGTCATTCACCCCATTTAATATTTGTAAATCAATCAATTCTTTCATATTTATTCTATGTGGGAAAGAATAAACATAAAGAAATTTCACCACGAATGGTCTATTCTGTGGCGAATAACGCCACATATCACGAAGTTGATTTTCGGGAAAAACACTGCTTTTTCGGCAATACAATACAAAATCATCTTCATCTTTGAAGTCGTATCGGATTTCTTGTGTTATTCCAATGGTTGAAACTACACTTTTGTAATAGCCTCCTGTGCGGTAAAATACCAGAATATCACCTTTTTTTGGGTGCGGTGTCATTGCTCTTGAAACATAAACTTTATTGATACCGTTTCTATGTGGAAAATCTTCGACAAATTCTTCGGGCGATTCAGTATTGAGAATAGAATCGGGCAATAATTCTGTATGATATTCAGGATAAATGGGAACGATAAAACAATCCGTATCTCGAAAAATGAATGGATAAGATTGTTTTAGATTATCCATATTTACTTCATGACTAAAATTTCGTACATATACTAATTCGTCGCCTTTCTTACCCCCAACAAACAAAACCCCACTGTTCAAGCAAATCAATCAATCGTTTTTGCTCATCTCTTTTTTTATCAAAGATAGTTACATAAATTTCGTCAACGTTATTTTTAAGTGCATTGTCAAAGATAATTTTCATAAACCGTTCGCCTAATCGAAAGCCATTATTTATCACTTTAAAAGTTCCAATTTTCAACCGTCTTCGGGGGCGCAAAAGCAGGTACAATATCCGTATAATTTTCGTCTTTTTCTTCTACTTTTAAATACAGAAAAGACAACAACAGCCCATTATTAGAATTAACTGTAATATATGCATCATCATCATATTTCCTTATAAACCATTTGCCAAAGTTTGTATAATCTTCTTTCAAACTTTCAAAAAACGCATCATCAAGATTTATTTTTCCGAATTTCAGTTTTTGAACATTAAGAATTTTATAATTGACTAATTCGGGATGTTCTGCAAAAGTTTTTTCGAGAAAAGAATCTATCGTAAAAACTTTATCTTCAATCCCTAACCCTGCTGCTTTTTTATGAATCTTTTTATCTTCGGTAACTAAAATATCAACTCGTCCGACAAAAACTTCATTCAAAAGCAATGTGTCATTTTTATCATTTTGATTTATATCTATTTTATCTGAAACAGCATTTACTTCCGGCTGCAATGGTGACGGAATTTCAATCTGTTCATAATTACCCAATTTGACATGAAAAGCATCAACAGTTTGCTTATTTTGATATTTTTCAATTTCAGCAACAGTGAGAGAATGAATACATTTTGTATATTTAGCTCTCTCCAACCAACGGTACAAAACACCTACATCTTGATTGATAACCTTTGAGGCTTCTCTGTGAATAATAATATTTGTGTCAAGTAATGCTTTCATAAAATTTCTACTCCTATATTTTTAAAATAATTATATGTCATTTTCTCATTCGTGGAATAGTATCCTAAAAGAAAAATTTCCCTTCGTAACCTTGTAACGATTTTTTCAGAAATAGAATGACTTCCTTTTTTTCAAATGTAACTATCATAAATTTTACATGTTGCAAAGGTATACTTTTTGGGGGTATTATTTAAATTTTTTGTCTAGTGTCTGTCTATAAAGTATCAGAACTCCTGACCTGAGACAAAGTCAGAGACTAATAATAAGCGATTTATAAAAACAGTACCAATAATTGACATTGTCGCGAATAAAACTTGGCGTTGACTGAAAGTCCCTGCGGGATA
>JAIROC010000014.1 GCA_031257735.1 Bacteroidales bacterium
GCTTCGGTGCGGCCGTGGTGTCCGCCGCTTTCGCCGGGCAGCAGGAAGCCGAGCAGGTGAACGTCGTCTGCCGTCAGGATGCCGGCGGTAAACTGTCCGTAAGCCCATATCTTTACCTGCAGCAGGCAGAGGCCGACGGTCGATTTGAGCAGCGAGTTGCGGAGGGTGCGGTCTGTCGCCGAAGCCGCGTTGGTGCGGCATTTGTTAATCAGCGTCTGTAGCTGGCTGTGGTTGCCGGTGAGTTCGGCGTACAGATCGGGCGGCATCATCCATTGCGGCTGATGCTCATTGACGAGGTTGACAATATTGTCAATGTTGCCGAACTGCTCGTCGATACTGCCGTGCCACTTTCGTATGCCGGCAAGTACGCCCTCGGAGATGCTGCTGTACGCCACCGCGCCGACTGCTATTGATAAAGACGCAATGCATCGCGTCTCCACATTGGGTTGAAAAATTACCTCTGAAAAGGAGGTCAAAATCCCCAAATCCTCAAAGTTCTGGTTTCGGGGATATTGGGGAATTTAAGGAAACCAAATATTTGCGGGCAATGCGGGCTTTTTGCGGGGTAGATGCGGGCAATGCGGGCTTATGGAAACTCATAATAATATTTAATTTAAGTGTTTGAATAAACGACCAATTCAACATTGCCCAAAGTGTGAAGATAATGATACGTGTTCCCTAAAAGCTGCAAAATATCTCTGGATGCATTTGCCTTGCTTAAAGCAGGTTGAACAATATAAATGTGGAATTTTGTTTCCTTTTTCCATTTTGCTGCCATTAAAACGTTCTCCAAATCTTCTTCTGTACCTTTAATAAATCGGCTACAAGTCGCTCCATTTAATGATTTTTCTTTATGCTTAAAAAGGTGATGAAAGAAATCATTTCCTTTTCTAAATTTATATTTCCACTTTAATGATTTTTGAGCTTGCCCACAAACTTGATAAAAGTTATCAATATCGTTGCCAATAACTCCTCTTTTGGCTCCTTTCAAATGGAATAAATGAATTTCTATATGCGTCGGCAAGTCTTTTATACCCACGATATCTGCAATTTCTCCTTTTCCATCACCATCGTAAACAATATCAAAGTCATTTTTTATTTTGTTTATGAAGTAATACTGAATGGAATCTTGAACATATGGGGAGATGTCTTGAGATTCATGTCTCAAATTTACCCCTGCCCAATTATCTGTGATGATGTTGTTTAAAGGAATTATATCTGCTTCTGTTTTTTCCTTGATATAGTTGTTTTGGAAAAGTTGAGAGCCGTCCGCAAACCAGATAGTAGGAGCAAATTCCTGTAAAAAACTTTCTATTGACTGTTGTGTTCCTCCATAGGAAACAGTAGCATCTATGTTTGTCTTTTTTATTATCTTGTAATAAGAGGTATTTTGACCATCTACATTTACCACTCCAAGTTCTATTTCAAAAACAATACTAACCTCGGATGTATCGAATGAGAATTGCAAAGGATTTGCTACATCTCCATCAACAATGTTTAATTCGGAATTTGATAGATCATAAGGGATTCCGTTAACTTGTATTTCAAATTTAGTTTCTGAAAAATCGTACATATCGGGATTCCAATCAACCATTACAGGTACAATCTGTGGTCTGGAAATAATTTTTTCTATTTCTAATGTATTTCTAAGTACAATATTCGGGTCTATATTTTCATTAGCGACCGTATTCCCAACATCTTTACACCAACTAGTTAATTCGTTCAGATTTCCCCTTAGATAAGACCATATCTTGCCACTTACGGAACATCCGAGCGATATTTTTTCTCCTTCTTTATGTCCAACTCCAAAAAAGTTATTTTTTATTATAGTGCCCTGTTCCAATGATTTAATGCCATCTTGTACGGCTTTTCCTATGAAGTTTTGAAAGGTAACATCCTGGCCAAAACCCTTCCGTGCTCCGACATTGAACAATGTAAGTCTTTTTACGTCATGAAACACTCTGAAAACGTTCATTCCTGTTATTTTACTTTTGCTGGCTTGAGTATTGAAAACAGCTTCAATAAGTTTATCCTTAGATAAGCCTTTAATGGAAGTATTCACGAATATGCGATTCACATTTGGACGTAAATCCCAATAAACTATTATAATATCCCATTGCAGATTTTTTACTACTTCAAAATTTCCCCACTCCACATTACTTATCTTGCCCAAAATAATAACCAAAGTATTAGTACTATTATCACTATATTGGTGTTCGTAAGTATCCAGCTTAGATATTCCCTCTTTCCAATTTGAAGGGTTCCATTCGGTACTGTTATTATTATACATCACCGTGCTTAATGCTGGACGAATGCTTTGGAATGGTATTTTCGATTTGTCAAGATGCCTGAATCTATCTAAGAAATTTCTAAAATCTATTTCTTTTTGGGTTGCATTTTCGTTCAAACGTGGCAAAATTAAATTCCAGTCAGCATTTTTGGCATATAATTCGTCCAGTTCTTCATGAATGGGAGGATATGCAATATTGGTAATAAAACTGGCGTTTCCCAATTCATTATAGGAAGTCCTTGTGAAACGACCAATGAATTGAAGAGTAATAGGTAAACTTTGCCTTTCATCGTGTATTGCTGCTATTTTCAAGTTAGGCAGGTCGAATCCCTCGCCTAACATGTTTACACAAACAATAATGGAATGCTCTTTTCTTTTGATAGCCTCAATCTTTTTATCCAATCCACCAATATTTGTATAAACAATTACAGGGTTGAGGTCTTCATACTGTTCATAATGTTTAAAAACCTCCTTTGCTCTGGTTTTATCTTTACATCGCGCCATGATTATGTGGTTATAACCATTGGCAATATCTTCTCTAAGTTGTTGAACGGCTTTCTCTGCTATTTTCTCATCGGCAAGTTTGCGATTATATTCCCTTATGGGCAAATAATTTATTTGCTTGTAATATCTTTGTTCTTGTGCCTTACGGAGAGAAAAATTGAAAATTATTTTACCTTGTAAATTCTTGCCATCATTCCTATATGGAGTAGCTGTAAATAGAAAAACTTTTTCTTTGTCAAAACGTTCAATCAACTCTTTCCATGTTTGTGCTTCCGAATGATGAGCTTCGTCAACGAACAAATGAGAAAATTCTTGAGAATATAACGTTTTTGCATCTGCTGTGCTTTCCGTTAAAATATCCATTGTTGTAACTACAACATTTACTTTTGATATAAAATCGCGAAGAATCGCAATATCTGTAATACCACTGTTTATAATCCCAACGATGGGATTATGGCAATCCTCATCAACAATTCCATATTCTTTGAGCAATCCGAGAGTAATGAATTTTTCTAAGATTTGTGTTCGTAATGAATCGGAAGGGACAGAAACCAATAATTTCTTACATTTATTTGAAACAAGGGTTGCTAACATCGTTTCTGTTTTTCCCGTTCCTGTAGGCATTACCACAATTCCTTTGTCTTCTGGATTTTGCAAATGGCTCAAAATAGAGTACAAAGCTCCCATCTGAGGAGGGCGTAACCCTTTTATATCATTTACTTCATCTTCTTGAATAAATTTGAACTTATTTTCCCAAGAAGATACAATTTGGTCGGGTGATAAATTTTCAAACTTTGGATGTTTCAGCCACCTTTTTACTTTTATAGTTCCCGCTTCCAAATCTTTATTTTTAGGTTGCTTGGTTACTAATAAAGCATATTCATGCTCATTAGGAATATCAAGGTTTTCATTACTTATAAGAAGGTAGTTTATCCCACCAGAAGTAATAACAAATGGCTCCCTGCTTAATAACCTTACATCCTCAAGAAGTACCCCTTGAGAATAATGCTGCCAAATTTGATTTCCATTTTGATTATCAAGAAGTCTTCTTACACTTGGTGAATTTATTGTTATCATAATATAATTAGTTTTTTAATACAAATATTACAATGGCTTTAATCCTTGTTTATATTCTTTTTAGCAATATTCAGCACTTCATGCGATAACTCTTTTTCATTAGCCACCATTGCAGTAACTTGGTCGGCAAGCCAAAGGGTTAAAAGTTCCTCCCTGTCGGCTTGCAAAAGTTCGGAAAGAATAGATAAATGTTCTTTTCTTGCACGGCGCTCCCCGCGTTCTATTTTGCAATATGTTGCAGAATCAATGTCTAATGCTTCCGCTACTTTTCGCTGCGGCAGTTGGCGTTGTTCTC
>JAIROC010000082.1 GCA_031257735.1 Bacteroidales bacterium
AAGATACATCTCTTTAATTATCTACATTTGTTAAAGTTCTTGGAGAATCCCGAAAAAGATTGGAGAAAAGAAACTGTAGAATGCGTCCAACTATCTCTTTTCTGAGGGAAGGGGGGGGGGCTTATTTTTGCAAAATCAATATTCTATAATTATACACATTGTAAATTAGATAATTATATCCTTACAAAGGTGTCTGAAAAGTTTTATCGGACAATAGTGAAAAGAAATACAGAATGCAGAAAATATCAGAAAAAGATAACTTCCCAACGGAAACTAGAGCGGAACTCGAAGATAAGTTAGGAGTGCAAAGTTTCTTATGGATAAACGCAAACGAAATCACAGACAGGAAATGCACCTGTTTATTAAAGAACCGCCGTGTACCGAACGGTACGCACGGTGGTGTGAGAGGTCGAAACGGGAACTATTCCCGTTTCTCCTACTCGATTTATTGATAATTTTTGTTGATATTTATGCTTGTATATTGTTTTTTTTTGTATATTTGCCGGAAATTGTCAAGGCATTAAATTACATGAGTATGATGTTCATAGAACGAATAAAACAATTAAGAGAACAGTGTCAAATGCCACAGCGACAATTGACTGTGGCACTGGAAATGGACCAAACTACCTGTTGCAAAATAGAAAAAGGCAAAAGGCGTGCCAAGCGTGAGCAGGTATATATAATTGCCGGACTGCTGAAAGTTGATAAGGATGAACTTTTGAGTCTATGGCTTGCCGACCAAGTGTACAGTATAGTGAAAGACGAAAAACATGCAAGTAAGGCATTGCATGGCGTTGATTCCCTGAGATTAGCGGTTCGCAACGATTAAAGAGAAATAATATATTAAATCATAAAAATTATGAGCATAGAAAAAGGCATATCAGCACGCCGCGAAAGCGACAAAAAAGTTGAATCTCAAAAATGGTTTCAACAACTTATTCAACCTGAAAATTTGGTTGGTGATTTGTACTCAATCAACTACGAAACAGCACGAGTAATAATTCACGATAAGCACAGACACGATGTTGGCGGAATACCGAGTTTGAGTTTTTTGATTGCGTCGCGAATAGATACTAATAATTCCGACATTGATTTTAAGGCAGAAGATACCTCTTTTATTCTTTTGCGCGTAAAAGATGCGGCGGCTTTACCACAAGACAAAGAGGCAGAAAGAATACGAGTTGAAACTGCGCAGCGAATTAGTGGCGAAACCGATAAAAACTGGGACGATGCAAGCTCAATGGATGTGCGCACGAAGAATTTGTTAAGTTTTGCAGGTGTAGAATGTCGCATAATTGGCACTTTCTTTTTGGAGGAGAATTCGCAAGACAGCGAAGCGCCTCTTATTTTGAAATTTGGCAGTGATATTTCAAATTATTACTCAAACAAAGGTTTTAAAGTTTATAAACCAAACGGGAAAGCGCTTGAATTGATTGTAAATTATTCGGAAAACATTCAGGGAAAAACCGTAAAACTCGGACAAGTTCGTTATGCCTCTACAAATAGGAAATATCAGCAAATAGATGATGTTCCTGTTTATATTTATCCTGCTGACCTGCTTTCTCAAAAATCTGCTCTATTTGGAATGACGCGAACAGGAAAATCAAATACAACCAAGATTATCGCAAAATCAGTATTTGAATTAAGAAAAGGCGATAACCCATTACGAATAGGACAAATTATTTTCGACCCCAATGGAGAATATGCCAATGAAAATGTGCAAGATAATAATTCTGCTTTGAAAAATGTTTGGCAATTACTTTCTTCGGGACAAAAAGAAGATGAAGTAGTTACTTATGGAATTACACCTCACCCTAACGACCCTGATAGAATACGAATGCTGTTAAATTTCTATCTTGATGAAAATTTGCCTGTCGGCAAAGAAATTATAAATTCTCTTTTGTATGATGATACTACGACATATATTAAAAACTTTTTACAGGTTAATTTGGAAAAGCCTGATGAAAATGATAATAGTGCAATGAGGAGGTACAAAAGACGAGTTTTAGCATATCGTTCAGTTCTTGCAAGGGCAGGTTTTCCTGTGCCTAAAAAACTAACCGTTTCCACAAAAAGTCTGTTCAACAAAGATTTGCTGTCTGCAATGGGAAACAGTACAAGTGACAATTCAGCAGGATATCAATCTGCCGCAAAAGTTTTTGGAACGGACAGTCCCACTTTGCAACAATTAGCGGGTGCATTTGAATCGCTTGATAAATTTATCCGTGAAAATAAAGAGTACAAAAACTTTGAAACTGAATATGTTCAAAAATCAAAATCAGGCAACACTTGGGCTGACGAAGATTTGAAAAAAATCATCGGGATTTTTCAATATCCAAATGGGACACGGAAAATTGGCAAAGCAGTAGAACAGCATAGCGCAGATACAACAAGTGACTACGCCGAAGATATTTATAATCATTTAATTGATGGTAAATTAGTAATTATTGACCAATCAACAGGCGAGCCAGATTTGAATAAATCGTCAGCAGATAGGATAATGAA
>JAIROC010000171.1 GCA_031257735.1 Bacteroidales bacterium
TAATTTGGGATTATACAAAATACATGAACCCTCTACGAGGTTTTGGTCTGGGGACAACTATATTTTCTATTGATATGCTTTCCCTACGGGAAATTTTTCTGACATCGCTTTCTATTTTGCAATTGTGCGCCACAGGAAGGATGGGGGAAAGGGGGCTACTATTGGAGTTCTGAGATTATCTAATATTTATGCATAGACACAGGGTATTGCTGGTGTTCCAGCGTATGATCGTGTAGAGCGAACAAAAAAAAACGTTAACAGAGGATATCTGTTAACGGTATGATAAGACTTAGATAAGTATATGTGTTCCAGCTGGGACTCGAACCCAGGACCCCCTCCTTAAAAGGGAGGTGCTCTACCTGCTGAGCTACTGAAACCCTTAAGAAATTTCAGGCTGCAAAGATACAATATTTTTCAATACGAATAACATTTCCCCCCAAAAAAATGTCATTAGTCGTAATTAACTTACATTCATTATTTTATTTTGTATCTTGGATGATAGGATAAGATAGCATCTTCCAAATATTGCCTGTCAATGTGTGTATATATTTCTGTAGTGGTAATAGATTCATGTCCGAGCATCATTTGTATTGCTTTCAAATCAGCGCCTCCTTCCAAGAGATGAGTTGCAAAACTGTGACGAAATGTATGAGGACTAATTGTTTTTTGAATACCTGCATTCTCTGCCGCTTGCTTTATCATGGTAAAAACAGATATCCGTGATAATTTCTTGCCTAACCGACTTATAAAGACATAATCCTCATGTCCCTTTGCAATCCTCAAATGAATACGAATATCATTTACATACAAATTAATCAATTTGATAGCGTATCTGCCAATAGGAACAATTCGCTGTTTATTTCCTTTGCCCTTTACCAGAATAATATTATCGGCAAAATAAAGATTTGACAACCCTAAATTCACCAATTCCGATACACGTAATCCACAAGAATATAAAGTCTCTATAATTGTTTTATCCCGAAAATGTTCGGGTTTGGAAAGGTCGAATGAATTTTCAATTTGTTCTATTTCTTCAAAGCTAAGTACTTGAGGAAGTTTTCGAATACTTTTAGGAGACTCCACCAACTCTAATGGATTGTATTTTATCATATCTTCATACACAAGATATTTATAAAACGATTTTATCCCAGATAAACAACGCGCTTGTGAATTTTCACTTATATGTTTCTCTTCATTCAAATAGTTTATAAAGCCTTGTATATGTTCTATTTTTAACTCGGGAGGGAGAGGTCGCTCTTCCTCTTTAAATCTTTTATTCAGGTATTCCTGTAATAAGTTTACATCATGCAAATAGGCAAGCTTTGTATTAAGGGATACCGATTTATCAATCAATAAAAAACTTTCAAATCCCTTACAGGCGCTTTCCCAATCCATAATTTAAAAACCAATAATCATAAATTCAGTACGCCTGTTTAACGCTCTTCCTTCGGGAGTATCATTATTTGAAACAGGTTTATCAAAACCATATCCTGCATAATTCATTCTGCCAACATCTATCCCTTTATTTACTAAATAATCAAATACTGCTTTGGCTCTGTTTTTAGACAAAACAGCATTGTGTTCCCTGTTACCCACATTATCGGTATGTCCGCTAATTTCTACTTTCATCTGAGGATTTTGTTGCATAAGCGTAAATAAACGATTTAATTCCACCTCCGATTCCTGTTTTAAATCCGATTTATCAGTATCAAAAAATACATTCTTCAAAATAATACTTTCCCCTAACTCTATGCGTTTGAGCGCGACATTTTTTTCGTATGGTTCTATTTTGGAGTATTCTCCATTCATTTCAAAATTCTCGGAATAAAACAAATAATGTTCTTTTACTGCATTCAAGGCATAATGACTGTTTGTAGGAATACACACGAGAAATTCCCCTGTAAGAGGATCGGAAGAAGAAGTAACAACAACCCTGTTTGTTTTCAAATCAATGACCTCAAACAATGCTTCCAAAGGTTTTTCATCTTTACTGTCAAAAATTTTGCCTTTGAAATAAGTAACAGGCAAAGGACGTAAAAATTCAGGTAACTCAAACCAATACAAGTCCAATCCCCCAAAACCACCTTTTTTGTTGGAAGAAAAGAAAGCTTTATCGCCTCTTGCATTCACAATCAAATTAAATTCATTTGCAACAGTATTGATAGGATAGCCCATATTGACAGGTTCACTCCATTGTTCATTTTCTTGTAAGATACTGTAAAATATATCTTCACCGCCCATTCCCTGATGTCCTGTTGAAGCAAAATAAAGCGTAATCCCATCAGGATGTAGAAAAGGAGAAATTTCATCTTTCATTGTATTAATCGGCTGACCCAAATTAACAGGATCGCTAAAATCTCCTTCTGCTATCATGGTTGTTGACCAAATATCAATATTTCCCACTCCTCCGGGACGATTGCTTGCAAAGAGAATTGTTTTTCCATCTGCCGAAAAAGTAGGTTGTGATTCCCAATAGCGTGAATTGACAGGTTTTCCAAAGTTTCGTGGTTTAGACCACATTTCTCCTATCCGTTTAGACCAATACAAATCACAACTGCCAACACCATCTTCTCTCTCACAGCCTGTAAAAATCAGATATTTTCCGTCTGGAGAAATACATTGAGCGCCTTCATTGTAAGATGTATTAATAGGACGTCCCAGAGGAACTCTTTTTGTCCATTCGCCATTTAGTTTTTTGCTAACATAAAAATCCTCTTCTTCTCTACATTGCAAACATTTTGTTTTACTGTCCGAAGGACGACGAACCGTAAAAATTAATTCCGTTTCATCTGCTTTCAATGTAGGTAAATATTCTGACCATGAAGAATTAATATTTTTTCCCATATTTTGGGGATGAATTAATAAAGAATCTTTCATCATTTTTGTTCGCCACTGACAGAGTTCATAATTGAGATAAACTCCTTGATTTTTTTCTCCATCAGGACGCTTAAGAAAAAAGATATCAAAATATTTAATTGCCTGACTTGGGTTTCCACAATACATATTTTCGTATGCGGCGGCAAGATATATTTTTGGAGAATGATCAAGGTCTATCGTAAGCGCTTTTCTATAATAAGAACAAGAATATTCACAGTCCTTTAAAAAAGAATAACTTTCTGCTATTAAAATATAGGCTTCCACAAACAAAGTATCTTCCTTTACGGCAAGTTTTCCGTATGTAATTGCTTCCGTAAAATTACGATTGGACAATTCCTTATACGCTTTCTTAAATTCTTTGATTGCTTTTTTATTTGTAGAAGTTGAGACAGTTTGCGCATAACAATAGTTTGTAAACAAAAATGCAATTATGCCCAAGAAAGCGTACCACTTTTTCATGTTTTCATTTTTTAGCGTTGAATGAATAATTTCTTAAATACGACAGTATGCTTTGTCTGTATTTCTGTTATATAAATGCCCGAAGACAGGCTATTTACATTGATATTAATCGTTGAAGAATGTGTATTTTCAGATTGAACACACTGCCCATTGATAGCATATATTTTACAGGATTGAATTTCTGTATTGGCTTCTATTGTAACGATGTCATTTACGGGATTGGGATAGAGGTTAACTTTTGCGGCTTCTTGCTGAAAATGATTGATGTCAGTGTGATTTTCAAACGGGTCGTATCCTGTGAGAATTTCAACGCCTGTTCCAAGAGGATCTAACCAATAATCCAAACGATTACCGTCTGTATTGTTTCCATTTGTCCACGAATAAGATAATTTTCCAAATAAATCTGATCCTTTACTCAATGTATCATTAAAACATTCAGCTCCTCCTCCTTCCAATTGACCGATTACCTGTTCCAATACATTAAACAAAGCGCATCCGGAAGAGCCTCCTTCTGTTGTTCCTGCATCCCAAGAAGGAACTAACCAATGTGTATTTTTAGGAAAAGACGGATCGTCACTTTCCCATTCCGAACTGTCTAACAGTTTATTGTTTTTGGAGATTTTTTTACTATCTCCAGAAGGATGATGAATACACACTGTTCCTACTACAGCTATATTCCGACGATCCCATCCTGCATAATATGCCTGAAATTCTTTTGTCGGAAAACTGTTTAACAACAATAATGCAAAATCAGAATGTACATGCTTTGCCAACAGTGTTGCCCCATTGATAGAATTTATCTTTTTTTCGGCATCTCCATTGCAGGCAGTTGTTTCATAGTTAAACACAAATACAAAGCTCGACAACTTGGCATTAGCGCTTATACAGTGATTTGCCGTCAACAAAAATGGTTTCCCATCTTGAGCGGTATTATTCATCAATGTTCCAGAACAAAGCGCCCTGTTAATGTTTAAAATCAATACAACTGCCTTCTTTGCATTGGGATAATCGTTACTGCAGTTCACATCTACATTGCAAACCTTTGAAGTTCCATATTTGCCCTGTTTGAAAAAGAAATCCTTATACCCGTGAACAATCGTCGAAAGATGTAGCATCCCCAAATCGTAATCCTGTGGGTCTTCGTAATATTCCAATACAATAGCATCGCCCGGTAATAAAGAAGTGGCAAAATCACCCCATTGGTTATTATTTTCTTCCGTGAAAGCCCCCATGATATATGTTTTATCTTCCGTATAAATAAAAAGATTGGAATGGGGAGGAATATAAAAACTGTCAAAGAGTAAATTCAATGAATAAGCTCCTGTGGACTGTATTCCCATTCGCCACAACCTTGCTCCATTGGGCAAAGTTTCCCATACACCTGCATTCTGTAAAGTATAATTCACAGCAATTTCTTTACCGAAAATAAAACCTTCTTCCGCTGAAGGAATAACCTCTTTCTCCAACAGTATCTCATTATTCAAGTACGGTAATAATTCTATATCAAGTGGAGGTAGAAATAAACCCTTTTTAAAACTGTAAGGAAGCCCTCCATGACCAATTTGCGCCGATAGAGAAAAAATACTTCCCCACAGTAAACCGAAATAAATAACTATTTTATATCCCTTGTACATTTGTAAACAAGTAAAGACATTATTTTAAAATGTTCAATTCTTTTCCTACCTTAATAAATGCATGAATTGCCTTATCCAATTGTTCCGTTTCATGTGCAGCGGATAATTGAACACGAATACGCGCTTGATCTTTAGGAACAACAGGATAACTGAAACCAATAACATAAATACCTTCTTCCAATAATTTGTCTGCAAATTTGCCTGCTAATGTTGCATCATAAAGCATTACGGCACAAATAGCAGACTGTGTCGGTTTTATATCAAATCCTGCTGCTTTCATCTTTGAAATGAAATAATCAGTATTGGCATGAAGTTTATCCTGCAATTGATTTGTTTCATCCATCATTTCAAACATGCGTATTCCTGCCGCTGCAACCATAGGCGGAATAGAATTAGAAAACAAATAAGGACGTGAACGTTGACGGAGCATTTCAATAATTTCTTTTTTGCCCGTAGTAAAACCGCCTATAGCGCCGCCGAAAGCTTTTCCTAATGTCCCCGTAATAATTTCTACTTTACCGCGACAATTATGCAATTCCGTAACTCCTCGTCCTGTTTTTCCTACAACACCTGCAGAATGACTCTCGTCTACCATCACCATAGCATCGTATTTTGCTGCAAGAGTAAGTATTTCCTGCATGGGCGCAACGTTGCCATCCATAGAAAAAACGCCATCGGTTACAACCAAACGAAAACGACATGATTGTGCATCCTGTAACTGTTTTTCTAAATCTTTCATATCCGCATTGGCATAACGAAATCGTTGCGCCTTACACAAACGAACTCCATCTATTATTGATGCATGATTTAATGCATCCGAAATAATAGCGTCGTCTTCTGTCAAAAGAGGTTCAAAAACGCCTCCATTAGCATCGAAACATGCCGCATACAAAATACTGTCTTCTGTGCCAAAGAAATGTGCAATCTTAGTTTCCAATTCCTTATGCAAATCCGATGTCCCACAAATAAAGCGAACAGATGCCATTCCATAAGCACGTTCTTCCAAACACTTGGTTGCTGCTTTTACTAATTCTTTATTATTTGCCAGACCTAAATAATTATTCGCACAAAAGTTTAATACTTCTTTTCCCGTATTAATCTTTATCTCCGAAAACTGTGGAGATACTAAGATGCGCTCATTCTTATATGTTCCTGATATTTTTATTTCTTCTATCTGTTGTGTCAGATACTTTTGAAACTTATCGTACATGATTTTTTTATTTTAATTGATATTTAAATTAACGCTGCAAAGGTAACATTTTCGAAGCAAATAATGAGAAAAAAAACTACATAATTTATCCAACAGAAAAATAAGAAACACGAAAGAGTTATGGGTTATGGGTTATGAGTTATTTTAGTTTACATGAACCTAACTCATTAATTGAAAATTAGCTCCGCTGCTCTTACGGGTGAAAATTAGCTGACGCTACTCTCCGTTTCGCTTCAGGTCATAACTCATAACTCATAACCCAGATGTCCATCGAGAGGCATATACTATCGTATCTTGATGGGTATAATCAGATAATATTTTTATATATTTATTTCTTACTGTATCAAACGCTCGCGTATCACCATCATTGATAGCAGAATGAATCTCGCCCAATATCTGTCCCCAAGTTGCCATTATATAGATGCAGTTTGATTATTAGATATTCCATAAGGTGTTTGCATTACTTAGATTTAGATATTCTTGCAAACTTTCTATTGAAGCGGTGGTGTTATTGTATGAAGAGATTACTTCATCAATAGCTGGATATAGCTGCTGTGCCTTATCATAAAGTTCTTGAAACTGTTTTTCAAGTATTTCCTTTGTTTGACTGTTATTGTCCATATTCTTTGTATAATTAGTGTCTGTCTATAAAGTATAATTATAAATTAGGCTGACGCACGAAACCGCTTAATCAGCGTCATCATTGCGAAGGAAAAATGTCCCGTTAGGGACAAAATGTTGGTAGAAAA
>JAIROC010000296.1 GCA_031257735.1 Bacteroidales bacterium
ACAGCGCCAACTCAATTTGCATTTACAACAAATCCAAGTGGAGCAGGAAATTCTTACTCCTATCAATGGTTTGAGTCGAATAATGGCACAAGTTTTACAGCTATTTCAAGCGCAACAAACAACACTTATCTGTCAGGAAACCTTATCGCTACAAAATATTACAAAGTCGTCGTAATTTCGCAAATCTGCGGAACAACAGACACAAGCAATATCATTACGGTAACAGTTCGAGATGAATTTATTGCAGGACAAATTGCAGGTATGGACACAATTTGTTACAACACAATTCCTAATCAACTTACAATGATCTCAAACTGTACCGGCGGCGACGTTCCGTATTTGTATCAATGGCAACAGTCCTCTGACAATGTAAATTTCAGCAATATTGGAAGCGCAACAAATACAACCTGCCAACCAACAACACTAACACAAACAACATACTATCGTTTGCAATTCACATCGGATAGTGGTTGCGGAGTAGTGTATTCCAATATAATTCGAGATACTGTTTATCCGAATATACAGGCGGCAACAATCACAACGACAACCATAAATCCTATCTGTTACAATACAATTCCGACAGCAATTTCAATTCAAACTCCTGCAAGTGGCGGCAATAGCATTTTCAACAATCAATGGCAAGTAGCAATCAGCGGCGTTTGGACTGATATTACAGGCGAAACTTCAAATTCCTATCAATCCGAACAGCTTATCACAACAACACGATATCGCTTAAAAAGCACATCAGATTATGGTTGCGGTGACATTTATTCAAATGTAATTACAATTACCGTTTATCCTCAAATCAGTGCAGGCGTAATTAATGGAACACAAACAATCTGCTACAATACAGCGCCAACTCAGTTTGCATTTACGACAAATCCAAGCGGAGCGGGAAATTCTTACTCCTATCAATGGTATGAATCGAATAATGGCACAAGTTTTACAGCTATTTCAAACGTAACAAACAACACTTATCTGTCAGGAAACCTTATCGCTACAAAATATTACAAAGTTGTCGTAACTTCGAAAATCTGCGGAACAACAGACACAAGCAATATCATTACGGTAACAGTTCGAGATGAATTTATTGCAGGACAAATTAACGGGATGGACACAATTTGTTACAATACAATTCCTAATCAGCTTACAATGACCTCAAACTGTACAGGTGGCGACGTGCCATATCTGTATCAATGGCAACAGTCCTTTGACAATGTAAATTTCAGCAATATTGGAAGCGCAACAAATACAACCTACCAACCAACAACGCTAACACAAACAACATACTATCGTTTGCAATTTACATCGGGTAACGGTTGCGGAGTAGTGTATTCCAATGTGATTGAAATATATGTAAATCCTTTGCCACTCGAAAAAGAATTGGTTGGAGATTTGGTTGTATGTCGTAATAGCAACGATGCGCACTATTCATTATCAACAAGTCAAGAAAATATTGATTATCAGTTTACCATTGTTGGCGGAAATATTATAAGCAATCCTAATACTGATAGTATAACTGTTTATTGGGATTCGATAGCAGGAACAGGAAAATTGACATTATTACAAACGAATATTCTGACTAGTTGCCAATTAAGGACAGAATTTGAGATTGAGATAACAAACAGTTTCTCGCCCAACAAAACACATATCCTGCAAAAAGACAATTCAAATATTCTGATTTGCGAAGATAATTATACAAATATTCATTACGAGTGGGGGTTTATTAATTTGGCAACACAAGAAGAACAGACTATCACGAACTCCAACTATCAATACATTCAAATACCCCATGTTATTGACACTACAAAGTACGAATATTTTGTCGATATATATTATGAAGAAAAATCTTGTTTGACGCGAACATATTATCCAAAAAATATGGTGGAAAAATCCCTCAAGAATGAAAAGAAACAGAAGATAACTGCTTTTCCAAATCCTGCAAAAAAACAACTGTCTATTTCTTTGAATCAAGATATAAAGACAGATTTTACTGTTGTTATAGATAATATTCTCGGACAGTGTGTTTTCAAACAAAATTTTTCGGAATATCAAGCAAACGATATAATCAATCTTGAATTTAATTTACACGGCGGAGTTTATATACTTGTTGTTCAAAATAAAGTTGAAACCCTCATCCAAAAAATTGTGATAGAATGAGAAAGAGAATGTTTTTAATAATAACAGTTTATTTTTTCATCGTTTGTATTTTTTCTCAATCTGTCAGCGAAACGAGAAAAATAAAAACAACAGCGATAGAAATATATGAAAAATACACAAGTATAATAGCGAATTTACACAATGGCGATGTGTATAATTTGGACAAATTTCTATCATTATTCGACGAGAACGCCAGTATTTACAACGATATTCGGCTTGCTAAAAAACAGCAAAAATATTTGTCCCCACAAGAATATTTCGATGTTTCTACAAAAAACAAAAACATTGAAAAGAGCCATTGCGATTACAGTAATTTGAATTTGCAATTCCCTGATTTGAAGAACGACAAATGGGAAATAAAATGCACTTTCATAAAGTCTGTTTCTAATAAAAAGAAAAAGAAATTTAATACTGTTGATTCTGTCACTGTTACTATTATAATGGATACAACATACAACCAAACCAACAAAATATACAACAATGCTAAAATCAAAAGCATAAAGTATAATTCCGATTCAATTCCCGATAAGAAAGAGAAAGACGCTACTGAGAAAATCGCTAACAACAAAACTATTTATCCTGATAAGGAACAACAAGATTCGTTACCGTCAGAATATTACACTATTTTTAAAGACGACATTAAACTGAAACATTGTTCTTACGACACTATAAACAATGAATGGAAAATAGAAATTACTCTACAGCAAGCTAACAACAATACGCCTACTTTTAGGGTCTTTTTTACAATAGAAAACAATGACAAAAGCAAAAGCGCTATGACTAATACTGATTTAACCTCAACAAGAAAGGGAAAAAACAAGAGGGTTTCCAAGACAGAAGAAAAAAGTCAAGACAAAACTTCTATTCAAAAAAATGAGACAGAATGAAAAAGAGAATATTTTTAATAATAACAGTTTATTTTTCCATCGTTTGTGTTTTTTCTCAATCTGTCAGCGAAACGAGAAAAATAAAAACAACAGCGATAGAGATATATGAAAAATATACAAGTATAATGGCGAATTTATACAATGGCGATGTATATAATTGGGATAAATTTCTATCCTTATTCGACGAGAACGCTATTATCTACAACGATATTCTGCCTGCCAATAAGTCGCAATACTTGTCTCCGAAAGAATATTTCGATGTTTTTACACAAAACATTAAAATGAGTAGCTTCGATTATAGTAATTTGAATTTGCAATTTCCTGATTTGAAGGAGGACAAATGGAAAATAAAATGTACTTTCACTAAGTACATTCGATTTACAACGCAAAAAGACAGGTATTATCCCCAATGGCATTTCGAATATATTGTTACTATTGAAATGGATACAACATACAATCAAACTTACAAAATATACAATAATGCCAAAATCAAAAGCATTGAAGTAACAGAACCACTAAAGGACTTTTTTATTATTCAAAACAAAGATTCATTGCCATTAATATATTATGGTTCTATTCTTGGCGATTTTGAAGGACCAAACAACAGTAGATTGCTTCCGGGTGAAAAACCACACAATCAAATAACTGCTGCCAATAGCAATATATTTTATTCATTGGACTTTCAAGGTCCTCTTGATGAGTATTTCTATGATGTTGCAATGCGGAAGAGAAATTTAATAGGACTTGGGATAAATTACGGAATAATAAATTTCGGGAATAATATCAGCAAATCCAATCTCGAAAAATTCAATGATATTAAACAAAATCACAATATATTATCACTGTCTTTCTTATACGGTTTGCAATTTGCACATAAACAGAAATCTACTTGGTTTTTCAATATTCGTACGGAATTGAATTGGTATAACTATATTTATACAGGAACTTATTATACGCAATATCAATCGATAGATGCAGATGATGACCCATACCTACGAAAAATAAGAATAAATTCATTAAGTGAAAGAATCAACAATCTGTCAGTTTCGTTACCATTGAGTTTTCAGTATTTGCTATATCTTCCCAATAAGACAAAAAAACAATTCTTCCTCTCTTTTGAAATAGGCGGTTTTGCCGAATATATTTTGTTTTTAAATCATAGTTATAACTTTAATGCGGATTATTCGGGATATTATGCCCAATATTTTTCGGGAGTAGAATTTGACCATTATTACGATTATGGGAATTTTGAAATTAGCGATAAAAATAAATTATCATCAGTTAAAGACTTAAAATATGATTATGGCGCATTCGGATCAATTGGATTATGGTTAGCATTAAACGATAATCATCTATTGAAATTGGATATCTCATATAAACATAGCTTTAATGTCCCCTTGACCTATAAAGAAGATTATGTGATTTCTGAAAATTACTACACTTATGAATCCTTATTGCAAAGTACAAAACAAGGGCTGCAAAATATATATATCGGTATCTCGTTTATAGTAGCGCTAAAAACAAAACAGATAACGAAATAGAGTTTGTCTATAAAGTATAATTATGAATTATGACCCGAAGCGGAGAGCAGCGTAGCTAATTATTTTGGTTTGAGTCAGCATAACACAAGTAAAAAATTCATAATTCATAGCTTGGGGGTTGAAATAGAAAACGTATTAAAAATAAATGCAGGCATAGCCTGCTTGGATAGCCTGCTCGGATAGAGCGAATGAGGTAGAACCTCGTCCGAATGGGGGATTTCACAAGAAAACCTCCGCTTATTATCGAAAGACATAGACAGAAAAAGCATTTACAATGAATATTTTATACGAGTTTTCAGGAAAACGCACTATGAGAGTGCAAAAAGAGCAGAAAAATGCACTATAAGCGTGCAAAAAATTGTATATTTTCATCTTGAAACAATTTATTATGGAAAATCTAAAAGAATATT